>JAGQGA010000649.1 GCA_020432595.1 Anaerolineales bacterium
CCTTGCCACTAGTTTGCAACTGCTTTAAATCCTGCTCATCCCACACACCCCGTACCGACACATTGGCAAGCATTTCCAGCGTTTCCGCGTTGTAAAAATGGGTAATGGTAAATTCCTTTAGCCGTTCAGCCGCCGGAATTTTCGTCAGCCCGTTTAGCACGGCCGCCCCATCTTTGGGTTCCCGGAGGGTATGAACCCAATGCAACGGCCACGGACTAGCCGACACCAGCTTTTGCAGCGTTTCCCGTTCAGGTGTGGGCAAACGGGAGCGCACACCGGCCGCCCACGCGCCACGCAACCCAAAATTGTCAGGTTCATGCAGCACACCCAGGCTAATAAACATGTCGTATCCTGTCCCTACATCCCAACCAAGCTGCGGTGTTGCCATTTCCATTCCTTACCTTGTTTGTTCACGCTACCACAAACTATAAACACGATACGAACTATACGCAATAACAAACTCACACAACGGCCGTTTCTGCCACCGCATCGTGATCCGGCAGCAAATCTTCGGCATTACGCACAGCCGGAAACAAATAGCCACCCAGCCCAAAGGTTGCCCCAAGAACGGCCGTTAGCACAAAAATCATCGCCATTCCCGCCCCCGGTCCGCTGCCCACCAGCCAGGCCAACGACTGCGCCCAGCCAGCCCCCTCCCGAAAGGCCGGTTCAAACAGCTTGTCGGCCAATGGGCCAGCAATCAGCGTCGCCATCGGCGCCGTTACCTGGGCAAACACCCGCCGCACGCCAAACACCCGCCCCTGCACATCGGGAGCCACCTTCGCTTGCCAAATCGCCTGGTTAGAGCCATTCAAAACGGGGATAAGCGCCTGAGTTAAAAACGAGCCTGCTGCCCACAGCACCAGCCCCTGCCCAATGCCCAGCAAACCTTGCCCAAACAGGCTGGTGGCAAACATCCCCAGCAGCACCCCATGCACCTTCCGCTTTGGCCCACCCCACGCACTGAGCAGTAGCCCGCCCACAACCCCACCAATCGCCCCAATGGACTGCACGCTTGCCAGCATCAGCTCATTGTTCCCCGTTCGCGCCAAAATCATCGGAACCAGCAGGGCAAACCCCAGCATCGAGAAGAAATTGATCCAGAAAAAGACCAGTTGCAGCCCCAACAAACTGGGACGCGCCCAAATGTAGCGAAAGCCATACAGTGATTCTTGCCACAAGCTGCCGCGACTGCTCACGCCCTCGGCCGTTTCGGCCGGCTGCGGGATATGGACAAGAATCAGAGCCACAATCGCCACCACAAACGTCACCACGTCAATGGTCATGATGCCCGTTAGCCCCAGCACCCCCAGCAGTGCCCCAGCAAACGCCGGAGCCAAAATGCCTGAAGCCGCCTGCGCCAAAGCCAGCATCCCGCTGGCGCGGGCATACTGCTCCTTGGGCAGCATCATTGTGACGGCTGCTGAGTAGGCGGGGAATTGAAAAGCGTTGGCTGCCCCAGCCAACATATTGGCAATGTAAATATGCCAAATTTGTAAGTTGCCGCTTAACAGCAGCAGCAGCAGCCCAATGGTGCCCACACCAGCCACCAAATCGCTGATAATCATCATGAATTTGCGATTCGAGCGGTCAATGAGCGCGCCCGCCGTGGGGCTGAACAAGATGGTAGGAGCCATAAAGAAAAAGATGGCCCAGGTTAACGCCGTTGCCTCCCCAGTTTGCTCATAAATCCAGAAGGAAACGGCAAAATTGGTCATGCCAGTGCCAAGCAACGACACCACTTGACCAATCCACACGATGACAAAGCCCTGCATTCCGGCCGGCTGTATACGGTTGCTCATAAATCTCCTTCATCAAGGGAACACTAATTATCCCGATTTTCAGATCCATCAGGTACATTAGGTAAATCGGCGTTCCATTTCAATTGGCAAAAGGATGAGGGGCAAAACCCCTTACGCCCCTCATCCTACGAGGAGGAAGAGACTTTGAAAAAGTGCAGTCTGGCTGCACCGGTCTCAAATAGAAGTGGGAGATTAGAGATTGGCGATTGGGGATTTAGAATCTCTAATCGCAAAAATCGCTCAGTGCTACATTTCCCAAATAGCGTCGCCGTGAAAATCGCCGTGGTCTTTGGCAATAAATGCTTCAATGACGGCGCGTTTGTCACCCAACCGGAAGCTGGGGCCGTGGCCGGGATAACAAACGGTGTCGTCGGGCCAGGCCAGCACCACATTGCGTAAAGTTTGCAGGGTGGTTTGAAAACCGGCCGTTGACCAGGTGCGGCCAGGGCCACCGGCAAAAATGGTGTCACCAACCACAACGCGGTTGTCGCCAGCAATGGCAAAACAGATTTGGTCATCAATATGCCCCGGCGCATAAAAAACGTTCAGAGTGTGGTTGCCTACCTGAAAGGTATCGCCATGGTTCAAATGCTGGTCAGCGGTAAAGTTGGCATCGGCGGCGTGGGGGCCAGGGTGGGTGAGCAGCGGGACTTGCAGCCGCTTTTGCATTTCGGCCAATGCGCCCACGTGGTCAATATGGCTGTGCGTCAGCAAAATAGCAATCGGGGTGCTGCCAGCCAACATCGCCTCCAAATCATCGGGGTCATCGCCAGGGTCAATCAATACGCTATGGCCTGTGGCAGAGCAAATCAGGGCGTAGGTGTTCATCCCCCACGGCCCTACTTGCCGGGTACGCAGTTCCATTTTGTTCTCGCTCATTTGGATCTCCTTTATAAGGACACTGATTATCCTGATTTGCCTGATGAATCTTTTTATCAGGTGCATCAGGCAAATCTGCGTCCTATATTTGTGTAGTCATGAGAACAATCATATAGCCAACGGCCGTTTTCCGCATCTACCCACCCCGCGCCGCCGCAACCAAACGGCGAATATCGTTGAAGTGGGCTTGGTTGTGACCCGGCAAGCCTTGTAATAGCGTAACGCCCATATTGAGCCAAGTCGTCTTACGGGCGGAAAAGCTGTCGGGTAGGTTGGCAACCAGCGCCACCGTCTCCGCTTCGGCGTTTTTCCACGCCCGCACCATGTCGGCTAGGGTGGGATTAACGGCCGTTATTCCCGCCGTCCACGCCGCCGGATTGTTGGGAAACCCAGTCAACACCTGATCCGAAAGCTGCATGGCAATGCCAATCTGCGCCACCCGCTCCGACCCCAGCAAATGGGCTAAATGCTCCTTCACATTCCAGCCGTCCGGCTCCAGCCGGAACGACGCTTCGGCTTCGTTCCGGCTCCAGCCGGAACGACGCTTCGGCTTCG
>JAGQGA010000064.1 GCA_020432595.1 Anaerolineales bacterium
TTAACGGCAACGCCGACCGCTACATCGTAGGCGACATCATTGACCCCACCCAGCCTACCGAGCTAACGCAGCCGCTGGGCGACATCACCGACCCCACGGCGCAAATCTGGCCGTTTAAGGTACACGAAACACTACAGCCTTATGATGCCGTCTACAACTACCTGCTGGTGCCGCGCACGGCTGGTGAAGGCGGCTTCTGGACTGAATTTGACTGGGATCAGGCGTTCCGTCTGGCGGAGGAAGACACGGGGTTAGCCTACAGTGGTAAATACGACTTCGCCCCCACGACGATGCACTGGACGCTGACGCATCTGGTGCAGCCCAAAGAAAACGCCTTGCAATGTAACGATTGTCACGGTGAAAATGGCCGCATGGACTGGGAAGCCCTGGGCTATTACGGCGACCCCCTCTATTGGGGTGGCCGTGAGCAGCAGTTGGGTTTGACCACAGAAACGGCCGTTGACAATCAATAAACGACGTAGTGCGTGGTGCGTCAGGTTTTGCCTGCAACGCACCACGCACCACGCACCACAACCATGTCCAAAACAACCCGCATCCTCTTAGCAGGAACACTCCTGATACTCTTAGCCATCGGTGTACAGCTAACCACGGCGCAGGAAGAAGCAGAAACGGCCGTTTCCCCCACCGGCTCACCCATCCACCCCACCTTCCCCCTGCTCGACGCCGACGGCAACAACGTTCTTGACAGCGGCGCACCCGTTTCCACCATGCAAACCTGTGGTGCTTGCCACGATGCCGACTTTATCGCCAGCCACAGCTTCCACGCCGACGCTGGGCTAAGTCAATTTGGGCAAACCACCGATGTCCACAGTTGGGACAACAGTTCAGGGCCATTTGGCCGCTGGAATCCGCTGCTCTATCGCTATCTCTCGCCAGAAGGCGACAGCCACGTGGATTTAACCACCGCCGAGTGGATTCAATGGTTTGTGCGGCATCCGGGCGGTGGCCCCGCCACCACCAGCCGCGACGGGCAGCCGCTGACCACGCTGGCTGCCGATGCTGCCAACGTAGAAACCAGCATTTATGACCCGGTAACGGGCAGCTTGGCCGCCTGGGATTGGCAAGCATCTGGCACGGTGGAGATGAACTGTTTCCTTTGCCACATGGACAACCCCAACAATGAGGCCCGTATCGCGGCACTGCAAGCGGGTGATTTTGTGGGGGCAAATACGGCGACATTGGTGGGTACGGGGCTGGTGGAAACGGCCGTTTCTGGCACCTACCAATACAACCCCGACGCTTTTGACGAAAACGGCCATCTTCTGCCCCAATACATCACCGTCCAAGACCCCACCACCACCAACTGCGGCCAATGCCACGGCGTGACCCACACCGATACCGCCACCCCCTTGACCCTCGACAGCTACACCCTCGGCGACTACAGCACCATGACCACCGGGCAAGTCATGTCCGGCCAAAAAATTAGCGAAAGTGGCCTCAACATCACCGACAAGGCCGACCTCAACCGCTCGTGGGATGTCCACATGGAGCGCGTATTTGACTGCACCAACTGCCATTACGCCCTCAACAACCCCATCTACTTCCAGGAAGCGGCCGGCCCGCAGCCCGACCATCTGACCTTTGACCCGCGCCGTCTTGATTTGGGTGACTATATTTATCGGCCGCTGCATGAGTTTGCCAAAGGCCAAAGCGTGCAAAGCCTGCAAGCCCCCGGTCTCGACAACACCCTGCGCCGCTGCGAATCGTGCCACAGCCTGGACACAACCCACAATTGGCTGCCCTACAAAGAGCGCCACACCGAAGCCCTGGCCTGCGAAACGTGCCACGTCCCCGAACTGTACGCCCCGGCGGTGCAATATGTGGACTGGACGGTTCTCAACAGCGACAGCACACCCGTGGTTGCCTATCGCGGCGTTGAGGGGAATGAGTTTGGTGCCGACACCCTGCTGACGGGGTATGAGCCGGTGCTGCTGCCCCGCGAGAACAGCGACGGCCAAACGCCGCTGGCTCCCTTCAACCTAGTCACGGCCTGGTACTGGGTCTATGGCGACCCCGAACGGCCGATTCCTTTGCGCGACCTCAAAGCAGCCTGGCTTGACGGCGACGGCTATGCCGAGGAAGTGCTGGCTGTGTTTGATGAGGACGGCAACGGCCGTTTATCCACCGCCGAACTCAACCTCGACAGCGACAGCAAAGTAGCCTTCCTCACCCAGCGGCTGCAAGCATTGGGGCTGGACAACCCGCGCATTGCCAGCGAAATTCAGCCCTACAGCATCAACCACAACGTCGCTTTTGGCGATTACGCCACCCGCGACTGCGCCACCTGCCACGGCCCGGAATCCCGCGTGACGCAGGGGTTGGCGCTGGCCGACCGGACGCCGGGTGGGGTTGTGCCGGAATTAACGGCCGTTTCCGGTCTCCTCTGGACGGGCGAAGTGCAAGCCAACGACAATGGGACGCTCAACTTCCAGCCCCAGGCTGAAGCGGCCGGCCTCTACGTTCTCGGCCACAACGCCGTCGGCCTCATTGACCTCTTTGGGGCACTGGCCTTTGTCGGCGTGCTGCTTGGCATCTTTGTCCACGGCGGGCTGCGCTGGTGGTTCGCCCGCCAGCAGGTCGCCCATCACCCCGCCGCCCTGCAAGAAATCTACATGTACGATGTCTACGAACGGTTGTGGCACTGGCTGCAAACGGCCGCTATTTTGCTCCTGCTCTTTACCGGCCTCGTCATCCACAAACCCGCAACCTTTGGCATCTTTAGCTTTAGCTACGTGGTGCAGGTACACAACGTGCTGGCCGCCATTCTGGTCATCAACGCCGTCCTCTCGCTCTTCTACCACCTCGCCAGCGGCGAAATTCGGCAGTTCCTGCCCCGGCCACACGGTTTCTTTGACCAGGCGATTGAGCAATCGCTCTACTACGTGCGCGGCATTTTCCGGCAAGAACCGCATCCGTTTGCCAAAACCCGCGAACATAAGCTCAATCCCTTACAGCAGATAACCTACTTTGCCATCCTCAACCTGCTGCTGCCGCTGCAAATTATTACCGGGGCGTTGATGTGGGGTGTGCAAAGATGGCCGGAAACGGCCGTTCGTCTCGGCGGCCTTCCCTTCCTGGCTCCCTTCCACACCCTCATCGCCTGGCTCTTTGCCGCCTTCATCGTCATGCACGTCTATCTCACCACCACCGGCCACACACCTCTCGCAGGCATCCGCGCCATGATACTCGGTTGGGATGAGGTGGAAATGGCTGAAGGGCAAGCAGTGCCAGAGGGTGGCGATTAAATAATGATCATCTGGTGCGTGGTGCGTGGTGCGTTGCCAATAACGCACTACGCACCACGCACCACAACCAAAAACCATGACAACACTTACAACAACCACAACCCCCAAACGCACCTTTAAAGATCGGCTTCTCAGCCTGGTGCAGCGGGATGCAAAGCCGTATGTCCATCCTTACAAGGCTGGCATTTTGCTAGGGCTGGTTCTTTTTGGGGCCTTTTTTATTACAGGCAACGGCCTGGGCGCATCGGGCGGCATCAACCGCATTCTGGTCGTCGTCGAGGATGCCATTTACCCCGCCCACATAGACCGCACCGCCTACCTGGCCTCCATGGCCGGTGGCGAAACCAACCCGCTGGATAGCTGGGTGGTCTTTGTGACGATTGGGCTGGTGATTGGCGGGTTTACGTCGGGGCTGATAAACGGCCGTTTAGACATCACCACCAATCGCGGCCCCAACGTCCCCGTTAAACTCCGCTGGGTCATGGCCTTCATTGGCGGAGCCTTCATGGGCTATGGTGCCCGGCTGGCACGCGGCTGCACCTCCGGCCAGGCTCTCTCTGGCGGTGCCGTCCTCTCCGTTGGCAGTTGGGCCTTCATGTTTGCCGTCTTTGGCGGTGCCTACGCCCTGGCCTACTTTGTGCGGAAATTATGGAATTAAGGAAAACGCCATGTACCCCTTCCCCCTAGCACTACAAGACCTACTCGGCCACTGGCCGTCATACCTCGTCTATTTACTCGTCGGCTTTAGCTTCGGCTACGTCCTGGAAATCGGTGGCTTTGCCGATTCGCGCAAGCTGGCAGCGCAATTCTACTTCAAAGATTTAACCGTCCTCAAAGTGATGTTCGGTGCTATTGTCACGGCAATGGTGCTCATTTTCCTTGCCTCTGGGGTGGGCTTGCTTGACTACAACCTGATTTATGTCAACCCAACCTACCTCTGGCCCGGCATCATTGGCGGTCTGATCATGGGCGTTGGCTTTATCGTCGGCGGCTTCTGCCCCGGTACCTCGCTGGTCTCAGCCGCCGTCCTCAAGCTCGACGGCATCTTTTTCGCCCTCGGTGTCTTCTTCGGCATCTTCCTCTTTGGCGAAACCATTGGCTACTTTGAAGAGTTTTGGTACTCCTCCTACATGGGGCGCTTCACCCTGCAAGATTGGCTCAACCTGCCCACCGGTGTGGTCGTGCTCATCATCATCCTCATGGCGCTGCTTATGTTCTGGGGCGGCGAACTGCTGGAGAAAAAATTCGGCAAGCTGGATTTGACCAAAGAGCCAAAATGGCGCTACAGCGCAGCCGCCATCCTCGTCGTTGGAGCCATCGCCGTTGTCATCATCGGCCAGCCAACCACGGCCGACCGCTGGACTGCCCTGGAAGCGACCGAAGGGGCACGGCTCGCCAACCGCGAAGTGCAAATCCACCCCGGCGAACTGCTGGAAAAGCTGCACGATGCCACACTGCAAGTCATCATGCTCGATGTCCGCAGTGAGGCCGACTACAACCTGTTTCACATCCGCGATGCCCGCCATGTGCCGCTGGACGCGCTGCCTAGCCTCATCCCTGCCCTACACGAAGAGCCAGCCAACACGCTTTTTGTGGTGATGAGCAATGACGAAACGGCGGCCACGGAGGCGTGGAAAGTCCTCCGCGCCGAAAGCGTGCCCAGCGCCTATATTTTGGAGGGCGGCATCAACAACTGGTTGACTGTGTTTGCAGATGAGGCGTTTCGGGAAACGGCCGTTAAAGCCAACACCCCCGACGACAGCCTAGCCTACAGCTTCCCCTCCGCCTTGGGTGCCCGCTACGAATGGGCCGAACCCAACCCGCACGATTACACCCTGGCCTTTACCCCAAAAGTGGAGCTAGAACTCAAGCGCGGGCCTAGCGGCGGTGGCTGCGGTTAACATTCCCGGCTCTTTGGGAATTCAGGGGGTTGACTCACTTTTAACGTGGTGCGTGGTGCGTGGCAAATAAGCTGTTTTGACACACCACGCACCACACACCAAATTTGTCAACCCCATGAGACCCGAAAGAACCATAAGATTAAAATAGGCCCAAACAAAAATGTCCTCTCAAGACCCCTTTATTCGCCCCATCCAGCTCGAAGATGCCGATGAAATGGCGCGGCTGCACGCCCAATCCGCCGCCTATTTACGCGCTCTGGGGGATGACACAGATTTTCAATTTAATGCCCAACGCTATCGGCAGGATGGCTTTGGCGACAACCCTGCTTTCTCAGGCTTTTGTGCCGTTCTCGGTCACCATTTAATCGGTTATCTGCTTTACAACTGGGTTTATGACACCGACCGCGCCCTGCGCTATCTGTTTGTCATAGATTTGCTGGTGGATGAGGCATGGCGGCAACAAGGAATCGGCGTAGCCCTGATGAACCATGCCGCTACAGTTTGCCGGGAGGCAGGGGGTGCCGAATTGTTTTGGGCGGTATACGACAAAAATGAGATGGCGTTCGCTTTCTACAACCGCCTGGGCGCAGAAACGATCAAAGACCTACGCTTTATGCGGTTAAAAGTATAAACGGCCGTTCCACCCTCTCGCTTCCTTTGGGCAAAACGGCCGTTTTCACCATGCGCTTCCCCCTCCACACTCAACCAATCACATCAACTTGCCAAACCCAAACGAGCCGGGTTGAACAGGTCGCGCAGCAGCAAGATGCCGCCCACGCCTACGGCGATGACGGACGCAATGTAACCGGCAAACAGCGTCATCACGGCCACCAACGGCAGCCCTTCGGCCGGCGTTGCCCCAGAAGCCAGCCCTGTGATCTCAGCCAGCCCCTGGCTGCCAACCAGCAAAGCCACCGCCGCAACCATGCTCCAGCCAATCAGCTTTTGCCGTTTGTGTACCCAAAAAGCCGTCACAAGCAGCAAGATACCGCCAGCCGCGACCAAGAGGAACAGTTCAGCCGGCATCAGAAAGTCCAACAAAAACTGGTGTCTCACGGCCAGCGCAATAAACGCCATCACGATGGGAGCCACAATGGGTAGCCAGATCAACACGGTACCAATCACAGCTAACGTTTTAGGTAATGTTGTTTTGTTTTTCATCTTTGCCCCCTCGGAAAACGCCCAGTTTTCCTTTCTATACAATACGCCAACCGTCCCCAGAAAGATAGTTACAAACGGTAGGAGAAGAAGGTGAGCTTACTCACCCTCTTCATCATGTCTTTCATCACTATCTCAATCTGAGGCAAAGGCCTATAGTGTAAGGTGGAGATGTAAACGCTGGTGAATTGGTATGGCACTCGCAGTTGGTTTGATGATAACGGCCGTTTTTTGCGGTCTACAGGCCATGAGAGCCAAACGACTGTTAACAGCCGCCCTGTGGTTGGCCGCCGTTAGTGCCCTCGTTGCCATCGCCCTCTACCAGCTTGGCGCACCCGACGTCGCTGTTGTTGAACTCAGCGTGGGGGCGGGTCTGGTCACCATCCTGTTTGTATTTGCCATCACCCTGGCTGGCGATGAAGCCATGGACGCCCCACCCATCATGCCCAAATGGATCAGTTGGCTGCTGGTGCTGCTGGCCGTCGGTGCCGTGGGTTCGGCCATTCAAGTCGCTCCTGCCAGCAATGCAGCGGCGGCAGAAACGTCATTTACGGCCGTTTTTTGGCAAGAACGCAGTCTCGATATCCTCATCCAAATCGGCCTCATCTTTGCCGGTGTGCTGGGTGTTCTCAACCTGCTGACCGAAGAAGACACGCCCTCCCTCGCCCCCTTGCCCAAGGACAAAGTGCCATGACCCAAACCACCGTCCTCCTGCTGGGTGCCGTTGGGTTGCTGGGCGTGGGGCTATATGGCCTGCTGCGGCTGCGGAACCTGATTCAAATCATTGTCGCCCTGCAAATTTTGGCAAAAGCGGCCGTTCTGGCGCTGTTGGTGGCGGGCAAAGCCAGCGGCCACGTCAATCTCGGCCAAAGCCTGGCCGTCACGGTCATTGTGGCCGATACGGTCATTGCCGTGGTAGGGCTAGCCCTGGCCGTCCAGGTGCGGCGGCGTTTGGGGACATTGGATGTTAAAGCCCTGGCGACGCTGCGAGGATGATGGGGATTGGAGATTGGAGATTGGTGAAGGTTCATAATTTCCAATCTCCAATCTCAATGGATGCTTCGCAAAAGCTGATGTTTAATTTTTTCCCTTTGCTTTTTCTTTTTCCCCTGGTAGGGCTGCTGCTGAATGTGGCAAACGGCCGTTTCTGGCACAAACCCATCGCTGGGATCATTGCCAGCAGCGCCGCCGGGCTGTCCTTTGCTGTCGCCATTCTCCAATGGGTCGCCCTGCTGCGCCAGCCAGACGGCACCGTTGTCACCCTCGGCACCTGGCTGCAAGTCGGCAACCTCGACGTACCGTTTGCCTTTCAAATTGACACCCTCTCGGTGACGATGATGCTGGTTGTGACCGGCATTGGCACCCTCATCCACCTCTACGCCATCGGCTACATGCGCGGCGACCCCGGTGTGACCCGCTTTTTTGTCTATCTCAATCTGTTTCTGGTGGCAATGCTGCTGCTGGTCAGTGCCGCCAACTACCCGCTGCTCTTTGTCGGCTGGGAAGGGGTCGGGCTGTGTTCCTATCTGCTCATCGGCTTTTGGTTTGATCGCGGCGCGGGAGGAACAGGCAACGCCAGCGCCGGCCGTAAAGCGTTTGTTGTCAACCGCGTCGGCGATTTGGGGCTGATTTTGGCGATGGGGCTGCTGTTTTGGCAGCTAGGCACGCTCACATTTGATGAGGTTTTTGCCCAGGCAACGGCCGTTTTTCCCGTTGGTTCCCCCCTCATCGTTGCCATCACCCTGCTGCTGCTGCTGGGGGCGGCGGGCAAAAGCGCCCAAATCCCGCTCTTTATCTGGCTGCCCGATGCCATGGCCGGGCCTACTCCCGTCTCAGCACTCATCCACGCCGCCACCATGGTCACGGCCGGTATCTACCTGATTGCCCGTTCCCACGTGCTGTTTGCCCTAGCCCCGGTGTCACAAACGGCCGTTTCCCTCATCGGAGCCTCTACCGCCCTGCTTGCCGCCACCATCGCCACCGCCCAGTTTGACATCAAGCGCGTGCTGGCCTACTCCACCATCAGCCAGCTTGGGTTCATGGTCGCCGCCGTGGGCATGGGGGCTTACGTAGCCGGTATTTTCCATCTCATCACCCACGCCTTTTTCAAAGCCCTCCTCTTTTTGGCCGCTGGCTCGGTCATTCACGGGCTGGAACACGGCGGCCACAGTGACCCCGCCACACTACAGGACATGGGGCAAATGGGCGGGCTGCGGCAGCGAATGCCGATCACCTTTGCCGTCTATTTGGTGGGGGCATTGGCGTTGGCGGGCATTCCCCCGCTGGCGGGTTTTTTCTCCAAAGATGAAATTTTGGCGGCGGCAGGGCAGGGCAATTGGGCCGTCTACATCATGCTGACGCTGGCCGCGTTTGCCACGGCGTTTTACATGGGGCGGCAGGTGTGGCTGGTGTTTATGGGGGAGGCGCGAAGCGAAACGGCCGTTTCTGCCCACGAAAGCCCCCCCATCATGACCATTCCCCTCCTCATCCTGGCCGCCCTCGCCATCGTAGGTGGCGGCCTCAACCTGCCCGGTGTCCACACTCTGGGGCATTGGCTCGGCCATACATTAGGTCATGGTGAACTGCTGCCCTTTAACGCCACCATCGCCTTCATCGCCACGCTGCTGGCACTGCTGGCAGTTGGCTTGGCCTATTGGCTCTATGGTCGCCACCCCTTGGGCACAGCAGCTACCGACCCGCTGACCCAGCGGCTAGGCCCGCTGTTTGTGCTGTTTAACCGAGGCTGGTGGGTGAATGAGATGGTTGAGTGGGGAATAAAACGGCCGTTTTGCCACCTCAGCACCGTTCTCGCCCACAGCGATGAGGCCATCTTTGCCTGGGCAGAACGGCAGCTTATTCACACAGTGCAGCGCGGAACGGCCGTTTTGCGCCGCACCCAAACCGGCCAGCTTAACTGGAACGTCGCCGGAATTATCGTCGGCCTTCTGCTCATCTGGCTGCTGCTGCGGTTTTCATAAGAATAGGACGCTGATTGGCCTGATTTTCCTGATTATCAGGTTCATCAGGTAAATCTGCGTCCCATTAAAACAATGGTTATTCCGGCCTTTATCTGGCTGATTTGGCTTCCTTTGCTTGGCGCACCGCTAGTTTATCTGGTGGGGCGGCTGCTTTCGGGGTGGCTGGCGCGGTGGACGGCGCTGTTGCTGCTGCTGGCAGCGTGGCTGCCGTTTGCCGCCACCTGGCAAGCGTTTGCCCGCCACGAAACGGTGGCCTATTCGCTGGGGCAGGTGACGCTGCAAGTTGATGGGGTGAGTTTGCTAATAACGGCCGTTATTCTCACCCTCACCCCCCTCATCGTTCTCTACTCCGCCCACACCCTTGACGGGGCAGATGGCAGCGAAAAATACAACGCCATGCTGCTGGCAATGGGCGGCAGCATGATTGGCCTAAGCTGCGCCACCGACCTCTTCAACCTCTGGCTTTGGTTTGAAGCAATGGCCGTCACCTCCTACCTGCTGGTTGCCTTTTACCACCAGCAGCCCGCCTCGCTGGAAGCCGGGGTGAAATATCTGGTGCAAAGCGTTGTCGGCTCGGTGCTGGTGCTGTTTGGCGTGGCACTGGTGCTGGCGCAAAGCGGCACTTTGTCATTGACCGCCCTGCGGCAGCAGGCCACGCCATCCCCCCTGCTGCTGGCCGCCTGCACCCTCTTTGTCGTCGGCTTTGGCGTCAAAATCGCCCTTGTCCCCCTGCACACCTGGCTGCCCGATGCCCACGCCCAAGCTCCCAGCGGCATCAGCGCCCTGCTGTCTGGCATTGTCATTGAAACGGGGCTGGTCGCTTTGCTGCGGGCGATGGCGGCATTAACGGCCGTTACCCACACCTGGGGTCTATTGCTGCTCATGCTCGGCGCGGTCAACATGCTGGCGGGCAACTTGCTGGCACTGCCGCAAACGCAGGTCAAGCGGCTGCTCGCTTTTTCCAGCCTCAGCCACGTCGGCTACATGCTCACCGGCCTGGGGATTGCCGTCACCAGCGGCGAGGTGCTGGGGGCGCAGGGCGGCTTTTTCCACCTGCTGACGCACGGGCTGATGAAGGGGCTGGCATTTTTGGCGGCTGGGGCGCTGCTCTATGGGCTGCATACGGCCGTTAATGACCACACCCCGCTGACCATTGCCGAACTATCCGGCAGCGGTTGGCGCTATCCGCTGGTGGCCGTCGCCCTGACGCTGGCCTTGCTGGGGCTGGGTGGCATCCCGCCGCTGGCGGGGTTTATGTCCAAATGGCAGATTTTGCTGGCGGGCATGGGCAGCCAACAGCCTGTTTTAATGGGCTTCGTGGCCTTTGCCGCCCTCAACAGCGTCCTGTCCCTGGCCTACTACGCCCCGCTGGTGCAAATGGTTTTCCGGCGGGAAATGTCGGCTGTGGTGCAAAACGGCCGTTCTTTGCCCCTCACCATGAATCTACCCATCCTCCTCCTCGCCTGCGCCATCGTCACCATCGGCCTCTGGCCGGGTCTAGTGACCAGGTTGACACAAGGAGCAGGAACGGCGTTGTTATCGGTAATCGGTAATCAGTAATCGGTAATCGGCGAACTGACTACCGATTACCGATTACTGATTACTTCCAAAAATGACCCTTCTCACTCCACCCCTCGCCTTCCTCATCTACCTGCTGCTGGTAGCAGTGCTATCGGGTATTGGCCGGGTGATGGCGGGGGAAGAACACCCAAACCCGCTCAAGTCGAGCCTATATGCCGGGGGAGAACGGCCGTTTACCCAGCGCGGGCTGCCCGGTTATCGGCCGTTT
The DNA here is from genome assembly GCA_020432595.1 of Anaerolineales bacterium. The sequence continues at coordinate 11,093 of JAGQGA010000064.1, forward strand.
TTCGTCATCGCTCTCTTCTTCGCCGTCCTTCACCTGGGCGTGCTGATGGTTGGCAGCAGCGGCCTCACACCGCTATCAGGTCTCTACCTGCTCGGTCTGCTGCTGGTTTTACTCGCCCTCATTTTGGGCTAAGAAATTCGCCGCAGAGAGCGCAAAGATTTTCCCTCCGCGCTCTTTACGCCCTCTGCGGTTAAAAAAACTCATGACGCTTAATCTGGCGCAATCGTGGCAAGATGCTTTGGACAAGGTGCGAACCTGGGCGCGGCTCAACTCGCCCTGGCTCATTCACTACAACAGTGGCTCTTGCAACGGCTGCGACATCGAAATTTTAGCCACGCTCACCCCGCGCTATGACGTGGAGCGGCTGGGGGTCAAGCTGCAAGGCAGCCCCCGTCACGCCGACGTACTGATTTGCACCGGCCCCGTGACGCGCCAATCCAAGGATCGGCTGCGGCGAATTTATGAGCAAATGCCGGAACCCAAATTTGTGATTGCCGTTGGCTCCTGCGCCATTTCCGGCGGGGCGTTTCAGGGATGCTACAACGTCATCGGCCACATTGACGAGGTAATCCCGGTGGATGTCTATGTGCCGGGCTGCCCACCCCGCCCGGAGGCGATTATTGATGGGGTGGTGAAGTTGTTACAAAAAATCGGTAAACAGTAAACAGTAAACAGTAATTAGTAATCAGTAATCGGTGATACTGTCGGGCATTCTGTTTTTAAATGAAAACCACATTAGCTACTGACTGATATTGCCGAATCATGATCCAAATGCGGAATTTATGTTAATAAAATCAGCGTGTTTTTGCCAATATCGCCCCGTCGTAAACGACGAGGCTACATAACAACGCCGGATCAATCCGGCTGGGAAGATGCCAGCCCGATTTATCGGGCGTTGTTTTGTAGCCCGGTGGCTTTAGCCCCGGGCGGCATCAGCCTGATATGGAATGCCCGATAGTATCATCGGTAATCGGTCACTGATAACTGATTACTGATTACCGATTACCGATTACTGGTTAATAGGTGGTTTATGAAAGCGTTAAGCCAAACCATACAAACGACCGTTTCCCTCCTCACTCCCTACGCCCAAACCGTTGACTACCCGGCCACCAACCGGGCGGATCTGGTGGTGGCGGTGGCGGATTTGGTAACGGCCGTTTCCACCCTCCATGAATCCAACTGGGGCTATCTGGCCGCCATTACCGGGCTGGATTGCGGGTTGGCAAGCAGCGAGTTGGAAGTGCTGTACCACTTTTGCGCGGGGGCGGCGGTGGTGACGCTGCGGGTGAAGGTGGGGAAAGAAACGGCCGTTGTCCCTTCTATTTGCCCCACTATCCCCTCCGCCAGCTTTTTTGAGCGCGAACTCAGCGAAATGCTAGGCATCACAGTGGCCGGCACCCCCAACACCGCCCGCCTCTTCCTGCCCGACAACTGGCCGGCCGGTATCTATCCGCTGCGGAAAGATTTTCAGCCGGAAATGATAAATGGAAATTAGGAGATAGAGAGATTAGAGACCAGGTTGTGTTGACATTTCAGAATTTGAACCGCAAAGTACGCAAAGGGCGCGGGGAAAGAGAAGAAAACAAGACAAAACTTTGCGATCTTTGTGCCCTCTGCGGTGAAATCTGCTTCCTTTTACCAAATGTCAACGGAACCTAGGAGGCTGGTTCAATCCCCCAGTTTCCCAGTCTCTCAATCGCTCTCTTGAAGACATATGCACACCAACGAACATACCCAAAAGGCCGAAACCTTCATCGTCCCCATTGGCCCCCAGCACCCGGCACTGCGCGAACCGGGTCATTTTGAATTCACCATCGAGGGCGAAATCGTCACCGCCGCCTCCGTGCGGCTTGGTTACGCCCATCGCGGCATTGAAAAAGGCACCGAATCGCGCAACTGGGTGCAAAACCTCTACATGCTGGAACGCATCTGCGGCATTTGCTCCCACATTCACGCCACCGCCTACTGCCTGGGCGTGGAACAGCTTGCCGGGGTGGAAGCACCCCCCCGCGCCCAGGCCATCCGGGAACTGGTGGCGGAACTGGAGCGCACTCACAGCCATCTGCTGTGGCTAGGCGAAGCGGCGCACGAGGCTGGTTTTGAAACGCTGTTTATGTATGCCTGGCGCGACCGCGAAACGGTGATGGACATTTTGGAGGCCCTCACCGGCAACCGCGTCAACTATTCGGCTAATCTGCTGGGCGGCGTGAAATATGACGTGACGGCAGAGCAGGCCAGCAAAATCGAGCAAGGGTTGGATTATTTGGAAGAACGCACCCGCCACTATCTGGATGTAGTCACATCCGACCCGGTGTTTATTCAGCGGACGCGGGGAATTGGGGTAATGACGGCCGTTCAGGCCGACCGGCTGGGGGTCGTAGGACCAACCGCCCGCGCCTCCGGCGTTGTCCGCGATGTGCGCCTGGAAGCCCCCTACGCCGCCTACGCCGACTTCCCCATCACCCCCGTGCTGGCACAGGCAGGCGACCTGGAAGCTCGCTTTGTGGTGCGGCTGCGCGAATTGTTTGAAAGCTACGGCGTGATTCGCCGCATTTTAGCCAATTTACCCCCCGGCGAACTCGTCCTCAAGCGAATGCCGCGCCGCATCAAGGCGGGCGAGGCGATCAGCCGGGTGGAAGCGCCGCGTGGCGAGCTGTTTTACTTTATCCGCAGCAACGGCAGCGACACGCCAGATCGGGTCAAGGTGCGAACACCGACGCTGTGCAACATGGCCTCGGTGCTGACGCTTACCGTCGGCCGCCACCTGGCCGACGTGCCGATGATTTTAGTGGGAATTGACCCCTGCTTCTCTTGTAATGATCGCGGTCTGGTGCTAAAGCGGGGGGATGAGCATGAGCATTGGACGTGGGACAGACTGCGGCAAATTGGGCTGGCACATTATGTAGGGGAAAAGCGAACAGGAGAGAACGATTTTCCACCGCCCTGCCCGCCTGACCTGCTACACAACAGGATGCACGTATGATGCGTGACCTGCTGACTCTCCTCTTCTTCCCTGGCGGCTTGAGCGTGCTGCTGGTGGGGATGGCGTTTACCTGGCTGGATCGCAAGCTGCTGGCGCAGTTGCAAAACCGGCTGGGGCCGCGCTGGTTCCAGCCGTTGGCCGATACGATGAAGCTGCTGGCGAAGGAAGAGGTGGTGCCGGCCGGCGTTAACCGGCTGCTGTTTGTGGGGCTGCCGGTAGTGGCGTTGGCGGGAGCCTTAACGGCCGTTCTCTACATCCCACTCTGGGGCATCCCACCCGCCGCCAGCTTCCCCGGCGATCTGGTTGTCACCGTCTATCTGCTCAGCCTGCTCACCCTTTGCACCGGGCTGGCCGGTGCCAAC
>JAGQGA010000650.1 GCA_020432595.1 Anaerolineales bacterium
TTTTCCCACGCCTTTGACCGAAATTCCCACACCACCTCATGGCTGCCCCCTAGCACAAACACCCCACGAAAAATGGCATCGGTGGTAACGGAAACGGCCGTTGTTTTTCCCTCCGGCAGCAGCATTGTCACCATCAACCAGCGCGGCGTCGCCCCGGTGGTGGCAATGTCGTTGCTGTTTACCTGCACCAAATACCAGCCAATTTCATCAGTGGCAAAGGTAATCGGGTCAGATTTGAAAACGAGATAGCGGTCGCCCGCATCTACCACGGCGCAATCCAGCCCAATGCCGGGCTTGAGCAGCACGCGAGGATCGCTAACAGGAGCCGCCGCCAGCAGTTGCGCCAGCAGGTCGGGGGGGAGTTTGCCAAGGGGAATTGAAGTCATTTGATGCGTGGTGCGTGGTGCGTGGTACGTGGTGCATTGAGAATACGCACCACGCACTACGCACCACGGCTGTCATGATATAGCGACAAGAAAAGCAGCAAGGCCGTCAGCGAGAAGCCGTCGCGTATCTCCTGGCTGCGGATCATCGCTTTGATCTCGGCAGGGGCAAGCCAGCGGGTGGTCGCAATTTCGTTGGGGTCGAAATCGGCCGTTTTTTCCCCGGCGCGGCAGTGAATCACGTGGAACACCTGGTTGGCGATGCCGTTCATGGGATGGTAGGTATAAATCAGCCGGTGGTCGCTGGTTTCGTAACCCGATTCTTCAAATGCTTCGCGCCGCGCCGCTGCCAAGATCTCTTCGCCCGGTTCGGCGGTGCCGCCGGGGATTTCCCATTCGATGCTGTCGGTGATGTAGCGGTAGGCGTGGACAAAAAGTAGCTGCCCCTGTGCATTTTCCACCAGCACAGCAACAGCCTCTTTTTCAAAGTCGAGAAAGTGGTGGCGTTCGATTAAACGGCCGTTTGGAAACAACACCCTGTCCGCATACAAATTCACCCACACATCCTCATAAATCACCGTTCTTGCTAATCGTTGCGGCTTCATATAAATGGTATTAACCGCAGAGAGCGCAAAGCACGCAGAGCTTTCTCTTTTTCCTCTGCGCTCTTTGCGTCCTCTGCGGTTCAATCAAATTATCGAAAAGGCTCACTTAATCCCCCCGAACGCGGCAAAATTGCTGTTTTTGTGCAAAATTTCCACCTCGCGGAACCCTACCCGCCGCAGCAAATCAATTTGAAACAGCAGTGGGCGCGGCGTATCCTCTTTTTCGATATAGGCAAACACATGGTCACGGTACGCCTCATCCTTCAAGCTCGTCAAATAATCACCATATCGCGCCCACATCATCGCCTGAATATGCGGAGTAGAATGGTAAATCATGTCGGAAATCCAGAGCGAACCACCCGGCTTGAGAGCGCGATACAGTTTAGCAAACACTGCTTCCCACTCCGCCTCGCCGCGCAGATGGTGCAGAACCGCTGCCGCCATGATGATGTCAAACTGGCATTCCCCCAATGACAACTCACGAATGTCAGCCTGATGGGTAGTGATTTTGCCGACGTTGACCTGGCTAATGCGCTCGCGGGCGCGTTCCAGCATCGGCCGGCTCAAATCAACCAGGGTCACATCCAGACTCGGCACTGCCTGCAGCAATTTGAGCGTGTAGTTGCCCGCACCACAGCCAATATCGAGCGAGGCCGTGGCATCGGGGTTGTTGGTCGTGGCCGCCTGCATAATGAGTTCAAGCACCAGCGGCGCATCTATCGTCGCCGACTGGCCGGTTTGGAGGTTGGAAAAACGTTCGACATCGTTGTCAAAGCGGTGGCGTATTTCTGCCACAGTAGATTTTTGCATAGTTTAACTCTCACCTAAACGGATTAACGGCCGTTTTCCACATGACTTCGGAATGGCAAAATCTTGTCACGTTCTTGCGTTTTGGCAAAGTGTAAGATTTACGCCAGTATATTTGCCGACAACCAGTCTAGAAACTCATCATAGGATATCTCGTCGGTTAAGAAAAGCTCTGTTTTATTGGCTAAATGTAAATGGGGAACCAGTTCGCCAACCTGAGAAGTAGTGATCTGTCCATATTTCAGCCGTAGCGCACGTGGGTCAGGGCTGTTGTCAAAACCAACCTCAACCCAATTGTCCTTTAGCAGATAGTAGCGGTATTTACGTCGGTTCTCGCTGAACAACTCGGTCACAAACAGCCGAAAAGAACCATACATTGCTTGTAAACGCAAGATAGACCGCTTTGGTGTCTCGTCAATGGTGTATTCAACATCTGTAAAGGCAGCAGAACTTACCGTGATTACGTGAGCAAAATATTGTTTAATGTCTCTGTCCAATCTTGAATACCGTAGTGACAAAATTCCCAATCAGCCAGATCAATTTCCCACGTCAAGTGCCCATTTGCTTCTAACTGTTCTACAAAATGCGGATCCTGCGCTGTTTCATTGGCAAATGCACCAAAAGGCATTTTATAGATCGCTTCGTAATGCTGGATTTGCCGTTTTAATTCAGCAATTTTGTCACTGATTTGCTCAATCGAATAACGCTGCAAGGCTTGATCAACTGCCAATTCTAACGAGCCAGCAAGAGTTAGCGCCGAAATATACTTTTCGTTAATTGCCACCGTGGTCATATACATACCTCTACAAATTTGCTGCTTCTCATTGCCATCATATTAAAGCCTTTAGCCTGCAGAATCAACCAAAGATGTTGTCCACGTGTGTTACAGTGGAGGCTGAGCTTGCCGAAGCCGCTTTTAAGGATCCAAACCGCCTTCGGCAGGCTCAGGCTCCATCTGCTATTTTTCCCGCTTAAAGGGGTACAACCCGCTTGCAAATTACCACGTTTGATATTTAAACTCTCCGTCAACCATGGTAGCAGCAATATTGGTTGCCTTAACCTCATCCGCTGAAACGGTGAATAAATCGCGGTCATAGAAGGTGAGGTCGGCGTATTTGCCAGGGGTGATAGAACCTTGGCGGGCTTCGGTGCCGGCCGTTTCCGCAGCGGCCAGCGTAAAGGCGCGAATCGTTTCCTGCATCGTCAACTTCTGCTCCGGGTACCACCCTTCGGGGCTGGGGTCGCCCGCCTGGTTGCGCCGGGTGATGGCGGCGTAGATCCCCAGCATGGGTTCGATAGGTTCAACGGGGGCATCGGAGCCAAAGACAAGCAGGGCACCGCTGTTGAGCATCGTGCGCCAGGCGTAGCTGTATTGGGCACGGCTGCCCCAGTTGCGGTTAGCCATCACCATGTCACTGGTGGCATGGATGG
>JAGQGA010000651.1 GCA_020432595.1 Anaerolineales bacterium
CTGTATCGAAGCCAGTGGTGCCGGCCCTTCTGCGGCCGTTGTTTCCCTGGGTGCGGCCATTGGTCTTTACGAAAGTGGGGCCATTCGCGTTCATCCAACGGGCAAAGTGACCGTTCTGACCGGGGCGCACAGCCACGGGCAGGGGCATGAAACCTCATTGGCGCAAATCGTGGGTGACGAGCTGGGCATTCCGATCAGCGATATTGAAGTGATTCATGGTGACACCGAACGGCTGCCGTATGGGGTTGGAACGTATGCCAGCCGCAGTATGGCAGTTGGTGGTGGGGCATTGGTGATGAGCGCCCAGAAGATTCGGGACAAGATTACCCGGATTGCTGCCCACCAGTTGGAAGCGGCCGTTGAGGATATGGTTTATGACCGGACGACAGGTACGGTTCATGTCAAGGGTGCGCCGGATAAGGCAAAAGCGTTTGGCGAGATTGCCTTCGCCGTGACGTTGGCAAACAATTTGCCTGCTGGTATGGAACCTGCTCTGGAAGAAACCTCCTACTTTGACCCGCCGAACTTTACCTTCCCCAACAGCGCTCATATTGCCAAAGTGGAAGTTGATAAGGACAGCGGCGAAGTCACGCTGCTGGATTATGTAGCCGTGGATGATGTGGGCAACATTATCAACCCGCTGCTGGTTGAGGGGCAAATTGTGGGTGGCGTAGCGCAGGGCGTTGGTCAGGCATTGTGGGAACATGGTGCTTATGACGCTGAAGGTCAGCTTCTGAGCGGTACCTTTATGGACTATGCCATGCCGCGTGCCGATGGCTTCCCGCAAATTCGCGTTGGCCGGACGGTGACACCGTCGCCTTCTAACCCGCTGGGGGTGAAGGGTGCTGGCGAAATGGGAACGATTGCTGGTACGGTGACTGTGGTGAATGCGGTTATGGATGCGCTGGCACCTTTGGGCGTGCGCCATCTGGATATGCCCTTAACGGCCGAAAAAATTAAGGCAGCCATTGCTGCCGCCAACGGAGGAAGCAACTAATGTATCCACCCAAATTTGATTATTTACGGGCAGACTCGGCAGCAAATGCCCTGGAACTCCTTGCTGCAAACCCCGATGCGAAAGTGATGGCTGGGGGTCACAGCTTGATCCCAGCCATGAACCTGCGTCTTGCCGACCCTGGCACTATTATTGATATTGGCCGCGTGGCTGATTTCAAGTTCCTCAGCGCCAATGATGGCTATGTTGGCATTGGTTCGGGAACGACCCACGCCGAGGTTGCGGCTTCATCTGACGTTCCATCTGCTTTGTCGGAGGCGGCGGGTTTGATTGGCGACCCGCAGGTGCGGAATCGGGGTACGGTGGGTGGCAATATTGCCCACGCCGACCCGGCTTCGGATTTGCCTACTGTTCTGGTGGCACTGGGTGCAACGATTTCGACCGTTTCTGGCAGCGGCACGCGGATGATTAAGGCGGGCGATTTCTTTGTTGACCTGTTTGAAACAGCGTTAAATGATGGCGAGCTGGTCGCGGAAATTAGCATGAATCAAGATGGCGCAAACACGGGTTCTGCCTATGCCAAGTTGTCTAACCCGGCATCGCGGTATGCGATGGTGGGGGCGGCGGCGCGGGTGACGGTGGAAGGTGGGGTATTTACGGCCGTTTCCGTAGCCGTTGGTGGCCTCACACCCAAAGCCCAGGCTGCGCCCTCGGTAAACGCTGCGTTGGTGGGCCAGGCTGCTACGGCTGACAACATTGCCGCCGCCGCTGCCGCTGTGCAAAACGACCTCGGTGACGATGTAATGGGCGACATTCACGCCAGTGCCGACTACCGCCGCCAAATGGCGACGGTGTTTGTGAAGCGGGCTTTGACAAAGGCGACTGAACGGGCTGGGTAAACCAATCCTTTTGTGAATTGCCTGACTTTGTTTATAACGTGATAGCATCTCTCCTAGAAAGCGCATTGTTTTTTAGGAGAGATTGTTTTTGTTGCTACTAATGCATATAGAGCAACTAAAGCCAAGCAACTACGAAGGTACCAATGAGAATAACTACTAGGCAAATAAATGATGTAACGATTTTGGATCTTAATGGCAAAATAACGATAGGTACTGGTGATATTGCGCTAAGGCAGGCACTTTCAGAGGCACTTGTTGCTGGTGCACGCAACCTATTGGTAAATATGGCACGGGTTACTATGATTGACTCTTCGGGCATTGGTGAATTGGTGAGTGGGTATACAACAACGGCTAACCATGGGGGAAGATTGAAATTGTGTAGCTTGCCTCCCAAAGTTTCTGATATTCTAGAGATCACGCAGCTTATTACAGTTTTTGAAGTTTTTGACAGCGAACAAGAGGCAATTGAATCGTTTGCGTAATTGGTTAGAATAAATTGATGCACAAGATACTGTTTGTTACGGTATAGAGGGTTATCTCAAAAAGGGCGTGGATTGGAACCAATCCATGCCCTTTTTTTGTGTTGGGTGTGTGTAGAGACGCAAAATCTTGCGTCTCTACCTTGTTGTTGGGTGTGTGCGGAGACGCAAAATCTTGCGTCTCTACGACGATGAATAATGGTAGGTCTTTTCCCCGGCGCGGATGGGGATGGGGAGCCGGTTTTCCGGGGTGGGCAGGGGGCAGGTGGCGAAGGGGGAGAAGGCGCAGGGTGGGTTGATGGATTTGTTGAAATCCACAAGGGTTGTGCCGTTGGGGTTGATGGAGTCTATGAGCAGAAAACGGCCGCCGCCGTAGGTTTCTTTGGCGGTTGTGGCATCGGCATAGACGATGGAGGGATGATCAAGACTGTGGTGAACGTCTAACCGATATTCCTGCCCGTCCAATTGGAACACCAATGCGCCTGGGACATGGGTGGGGGTGAATGTGCCTAAAATGGTGGGGACTTGGGCCGTCTTGGGCGGGTCATAGGGAACGAAGGTGGCCTCGACGCGCCAGGATGGATTCCAGGTGTAGGTGGGAATGCCATCAAATTGGGCGAGGTAGCTGCTTTGTAAATCTTTGAGGCGAATGGCGAAGAGGTCGCCCCGTTTGATGAGGTACCAACTGAGCAGGCCGTGTTCCAGAATGGTGGGGCCACCCTGTTCCATATCGTGTTTTAGTTCTAGGTGGGTGACAGAACGGCCGTTACTGGTGACATTGGCATCGGGTAGGAGTTTGACGGAAATACGGCCGTTTTGCAGCAAAAACGACCCCATAAACCCTGGTGCCTTGCCTTCGGGAAAGACAATATCATTGCCGGG
>JAGQGA010000652.1 GCA_020432595.1 Anaerolineales bacterium
TAGATGTACTGCGTGCCGTCGTCATCGCGGATGGTGACGGTGGTGGTGTCGGTATCGCCAACAGTGGCGTTGGTGGCTGTGGCACCACCGCTGGTGGCTGTGGCATTTTCATCGTCGGCAACTACGGCTGTTTGTGGACAGTGACGATTGGGAGGGGTGGGGTGGCTGGAACGATTTAGCTCCGTATTCGCCGCTGCAAAAACAGTTTTTTGCCTGGCAGGAGCAGTGGGGGATGCGCCACTGCCACGGGCTGACGGTTGCCAGCCGCACGCTGCAAAGTTTGGCCTGGGGGGCGGGTGTGCCGCCGGAACGGGTGGTTTATTTGCCGAATGGGGCAGGGATTCAGACTTTCAAAACCTCAAAGGTCTCTAAGACCTCGGAGATCTGCCAGCACTTGGGTCAACGGCCGGTTTTGCTGCTCTACAGCCGTCTGTTTGAGTTTGACACGGCGCGGCTGGTGGCGATTTTGCGGGGGGTGAAAACGGCCGTTCCTGACCTCGCCATTCTCACGGTGGGGGCAGGGCTGTATGCGGAAGATGCGGCGGCGTTTCGGGCGCAGATAACGGCCGTTAATCTGCAAGATGCCTTTGTCGAGGCGGGCTGGGTGGACGTGGACGAGCTGCCCGCGCTGCTGGCCTGCGCCGATGTGGGCATTTATTTGATGGACGACACGCTGCTCAACCGTACCAAATGCCCGGTGAAGCTGGCCGATATGGTGGCGGTGGGGCTGCCGGTGGTGGCAGAGGCGGTAGGTCAGGTACCGGAATATGTGGTGGATGGCTATAACGGCCGTTTACGCCCCAGCGGCGACATCACCGGGCTAACGGCCGATTTAGTGGCACTGCTGCAACAAAAGGAAGAACGGCAGCGGTTGGGGGAAAACGGCCGTTTGCATTACCAAACCCACTTTGCCTGGGCGCAACTGGCGCAACGGTTAGAGGAGTTGTATCTTCGTTGAGGGGGTGGGTTGGCAACTACAGATAAACACAGATGAACGCAGATAAAAAATCTGTGTGTATCCGTGTCCATCTGTGGTAAGGAAGAAACCGGTACCCCACCAAACAATCCACTCACGCTTTAGCACACTCAATGGTAGAATAGCCCCATGAAACGGTATCCAATTCCGGCAGAGGAAACGCGGGTAGAAATCAAGGTCAAGAACTCCCGCTTTATTGCCACCGCTGCGCCTGTTTTTAGCGTGGACGAGGCCAAGGCGTTTGTGGCGCGGATGAAGGCAGAATTCGCCGACGCTTCCCACAACGTCCCCGCCTACCAGGTGGGGTTTGGCGCGGCGGTGACGGCGCATTGCAGCGATGATGGCGAGCCGTCTGGCACGGCCGGCCGACCCGCCTTAGCAGTCGTGCAAGGGAGCGGACTAGGAGACATTGCCGTGGTGGTGACGCGCTATTTTGGCGGCACCAAGCTGGGGACGGGGGGGCTGGTGCGGGCGTATGGCGACGCGGTGAAGGCGGTACTGGATGTGCTGCCCCGCGCCGAAAAAGTGCCAACCCATACGGTGCTGATCACCATTCCTTATAGCTATGTGGAGCGGATTCGGCTGCTGGTGGCGGAGCATAACGGCCGTTTATTGGAAGAAGCCTTTGCCGCCGATGTAGACGTACTGGTACAGTTCACCACCGAACGCTTTCCAGCCTTTCAAGACGCACTGACAGAACTCTCACACGGCTCGCTGACGGCCGAAATTGTTGAAACCAACGAAGAAACCATCATGCCCATCGGCTCCTTTGAGGCCACATGATCCACCAACTGCTGACCTATTTAGACCCACGCCGCAGCCTGCGGGCGCAAATTGGGCTGGTTTCGGGTGGGTTAACCATTCTACTGGTGCTGCTCATCACCCTAACGACCGAATTTTGGCAGCAATATGTGATTTGGGTTGTACTGGGATTGGGGCTGGTGTTTGTGCTGGTAGGGTGGATGGCGGCAGGCCGAATTGCCAAGCCGCTCATGCTCATTGCTCAACGCGCCAATGAAATCAGCTCGGCCACCGAACCCACTTATCTGCCAATTTACCTGGGGCAGAACGAAGTGGCGGTGCTGTCACAGTCGCTGGCACAATTGGTAACGGATTTAACCGAGGCCAAGGCCGAGCTGGAGGGGCGGGTGCTGGCACATACGGATCAGCTGACGGTGCTGTATGATGTGCTGGCGATTGCCAGCGATATGGGCAGCCTAAACATGGTGTTGACCCATTCGCTGGAACGGGTCTTAACGGCCGTTTCCGCCCACGCGGGCACCCTCCACCTGCTCAACAAAAATGGTGAACAGTTTGACTTGCTTGCCACCTACCATATCCCTGGCCTTAGCAGTGATTTTCTGGATCAGCTACCAGCCAATGACCCGCTCCTACACGCCATTTTAGAAGCCGGCAAGCCCACGCTCATTACCAACCTGCCTGCCGATTCGCGCAGCAGCCATTTGGCAGGCACCATTGGTCACGGCATGTTTTTGGGTGTTCCTATGCAGCAAGGCGGGCAGGCCATTGGAGTCTTAGGCATCATTGGGGATGATTTGACAGCCATTTCGGGTGAAGAGATGGGGCTGCTTAAGTCGCTGGCGGATCAATTGGTGCTAGTGGTGGAAAACCATCGGCTGCGGCAGCAAGCGCAGCGGCTGGCGGTTATAGAGGAGCGCAACCGGCTGGCGCGAGAGCTACACGATTCGGTGACGCAGTCGCTTTACAGCCTGACGCTGTTTGCCGGGGTAGCCCAGCGGCTGGTGCAAACGGGGCGCACGCAGGAAGTGACGGTCTATGTTGCCGAAATGAGCGAGGCGGCGCAGCAGGCTTTGAAGGAGATGCGGCTGTTGGTTCACAAGCTGCGTCCACCGATTTTGGAGCAGGTAGGGCTGGTGCGAGCCTTGCAAAATCGGCTCAATGCGGTTGAGGTGCGGGCGGGAATTAAAACCCATTTGGATGTGGCGGATGATCTCGATTTGCCGCCGGAACTGGAGGAGGTTGTGTATCAGATAGCGCAAGAGTCGCTGAACAATGCCTTGAAACATGCGCGGGCAACGGAGGTGTTGGTGGAAATTGGGCAGGAGCCGGAAGGGATGGTTTGCCTGAGGGTGCAAGATAATGGGCAAGGATTTGATTGGAAAACGGCCGTTTCGGCCGGCTCATCCTCGTCTGCAACAGCTTCGGTCGGCTCTTCAATTTCTTCCACCAAATCGGCGGCAATAAAAATGTCGTC
>JAGQGA010000653.1 GCA_020432595.1 Anaerolineales bacterium
ATCTTCAAGCGAACGCCGGGCGTAAATGAGTGTCCGCGCCATTTCAGCATTTTCCGCTGCTGGGGACGCGCCCTTTTTGTTAATAATGGCTCTTAAATCATCAAGCTGTTGGCTTAGCCGTTCAAGGTTATTGTTTGTTTCGCTCAATGTTCTGCACCGTCTTGTGAATCAGCACTACTTATTACGTATGTATTTGCTTTGCGATTATAGCAGATTGCCTGGCTTCCCGAAAGCAGGGAAATGGCCGGAAGATTGAATCACGCCAGGGCACAAAGCCGCCAAGATGGCCTTTTCTTTGCGTCTTGGCGGCTTTGCGTAGTCTTTCTGATAGCCCGTTTGGGCGGGCAGTGGAAGAGAAGGGGTTAAACGGCCGTTTCCGTCCGCACAAACCCCTTGCCAATCAAATGGGCAATCACACGATGAGCATTTTCCTCAGCCGTTTGTGTTACCGTATCAATTTGTAGTTCGGGATGCTGTGGTGGTTCATAGGGTGCGTCAATCCCTGTAAAATTAACCAACTCCCCGCGACGTGCCCGTGCATATAGCCCTTTGGTATCCCGCTGTTCACACACCGCCAGCGGCGTATCTACAAACACCTCAACGTAATGATCTTGACCTACGCTATTCCGCACATCGTTGCGCGTGGCGCGGTAAGGGCTGACGGCCGCACAAACTGCAATCCCACCGTGGCGCACAATCTCAGCCGCAATAAACCCCATGCGCCGCACATGGTCATCCCGGTCGGCTTTGGTAAAGCCCAGCCCTTCGGAGACATTGGTACGCATCACGTCACCGTCCAGAAGCGTAACCTGCCGGCCGTGTTCTTGCAGTAAAGTAGTTAGCACTGAGGCGGTGGTTGATTTGCCTGCATTATGCAGCCCGGTTAACCAAATACAAACGCCTTGCTGGTGTCGCGGCGGGTAGGTTTCAGCCAGAATTTGCGCTACTTCAGGGCGGGTGAACCAGGCGGGAAGCGTTTGGCCTTTGTGCAAAAACTCTTCGCGCACCTGAGTGCCAGAAATGGAGGCGGTTCTGGTCTGCGGGGTGATTTTGTCCACCTCTTCATACCGTTCTTCTTCGGGCAGGTAGACGAGCATTTGGAAAGGAACGGCCGTTACCCCCAGTTCCTTACTATACTTTTCTACCATCTCCTGAGCATCATACGGCCCATAAAACGGCTTACCGGTGGAATCATTACCAGGGCCAGCATGGTCGCGCCCCACAATGAGGTGATTTGCACCATAGTTGCGGCGAATGAGGGCGTGCCACAACGCCTCGCGGGGGCCGGCCATCCGCATTGCCAGCGGCAGCAGCGACAGCAGCACGCGGTCTGGCGCATAATAATTTTGCACCAGCGTGCGATAGGTGCGGACGCGAGTGAAATAATCCACATCACCGGGGCGGGTCATGCCCACGACAGGATGAAGCAGCAGCACGCCATCTTTTTCGGCTACGGCTCGCTTGGTCAACTCCTCATGAACGCGGTGGAGGGGGTTGCGTGTTTGAAAGGCGACAACGTTTTGGTGGCCGAACGATTCAAGCTGGGTACGGGTCTCGCCGGGGGTCAGACGCAAATTTTTGAAATCGTAGTGGGCAGGAAGTTGCAAAACCTGCATGGGGCCGGAAATGTGATACTTGCCCCAGCGATACATTTCGGCCACCAGCGGGTGGCGCAAATCTTGGGAGCCAAATGCTTTTTGTGCTACCTCGGCCAAATTCCAGGGATAAATTTCCTCGACGGTCATGATGGCGAGCAGGTCGTTTTGGGGGGAGCGGAGGGCAATTTGTTGGTTGAGGGAAACGGCCGTTTCTTCTTCCACCGAAAGCGTCACCGGCAGCGGGAACAAATGTCCGCTGCTCAATCGCATCTCATCCAGCACTCGCTGATGATCTGCATGCCCCATAAAGCGATCCAGTGGCGAAAATGCGCCTACGGCCAGCATCTCTAAATCACACACCTCACGCTCGGTCAGCCTGACGGCCGGCAGCTTGTTGGCATAGTTCGTTAACTCAGCTTTTTCTTCTGGGGAAACCAGCAAATTTACCAGCTTTCCCCCATATGGTTCAATCAAAGTCGTTTGTTTTGTTGCTAACAATGGTTATTACTCCTAATCCATAAAAAAAGCGTCCGTTAGCTTGGCTACGCGGACGCTTTCTCGTCAAGTTAATGTTGCTTTAGCAGCTTATGTGCCAAAAACCACAATTATAGCACCATTAACATCAAGGGGAAACCCACCTAATTTGTTGTTTGAGTGATAACCTGCCCCAAATCTAATGCCTGGCCTGGCTCAACCGTAAACACAAATTGAGACCCATCTGGTTGATTAACTAAAAATTGAGTAAACCCTAGATCAACGACTAAACCGTAAGTGCCGGGAGCAACATTGCGGAAAATAAAAACCCCAGTGGGGAACATCTCTGCCTGAGGAGAATTTTGATCATCTACACTCACATAAGCTGCCTCGCCAGAATTCGTTTGCACAATTTCACCCAGCATTAATTTTTGCGGGTTAAGCGGCATAAACCCCTGATCCGTCAGTTCTCGAATAAGAACGCCGCCAACAACCCCAACATCTGCCCCGGCGGCCGGCAACTGGCGTTCAGGGTTAGGCGGTTCTGCTTGCAGCCCTTCAACTGGATATGCAGCAGGCGGCTGGGCTTGTTCCGGAGCAGGATACCCATCAGTGGTTGTAGGGTTTTCAGCGGCACTGGGTGCTGCTACCGATTGCGTATCTGCTTGGGAACTGGCATCGTTGCTTTCAGGGATGGGCGTTGGAAGTGCTGACGATTCGTTGCTACCACCACAAGCTGCCAAAATAAAAACGAGGGAAAGAAGTGCCAAAAATTGAAGAATTGAATGTTTTTGAATCATCATGCTCCGTAAACACAACGAGAGCCACCATAAGGTGGCTCTCGCTATCTATGCCATCATATGGCAAACTTGGTCTTAGTTGTTGAAGGCTTCGTAGGTGAAGAGGAGGTCAGAAGAAGTGGATGTGCCCAATTCATTCACCACCGCAATGATTGCCCCACCAGGAGCGGAACAGCTTGCACTACCAACATACTTGTTAGCAATCTTGCCATTCTGGACATCGTTACCAGCGGCATTAGTTCCCAATTGAGCACTATAGGTGCGGCTCGAATTCGAGAAGGTGCAGGTAACTGTGGCCGATGAGCCAACATTCATGATGTTGAAGCCAGTA
>JAGQGA010000654.1 GCA_020432595.1 Anaerolineales bacterium
GCCCCAGTGGGTCAAGCATGGCGGTGGATTCATCCAGCACCAGCACCTCTGGCCGCATCGCCAGCATTCCGGCAATGGCAATGCGCTGCTTTTGCCCACCAGAAAGCAGGTGCGGGGCGCGTTTGCGGTACGGGTTCATCCCCACCTGCTCCAGCGACCAATCCACCCGGCGCACAATTTCGTCGTGGGGCAACCCTAAATTTTCGGGGCCAAAGGCGATGTCTTCTTCCACAATCGTCGCCACAATCTGATTGTCGGGCGTTTGGAACACCATGCCAACGGTGGAGCGAATGTCGCGCAAATGCTGCGTTTGTTTGCTGTTCCATGCTTTCACCCACACGTCCCCTGCCGTGGGAGTGAGCAGGGCGTTGAGGTGTTTGGCGAGGGTGGATTTGCCGGAGCCATTGTGACCGAGGATAACCACATATTCGCCGGGCTGCACCGTCAGCGATACGCCATCGAGTGCTTTCACCGGCTTTTCGCCATCGGCTCCGTAGATGTGGGTGATGTTGTCGAGGCGGATAATAGGAGACATGAATTGGGAATCGGGAATTGGGAATTGGGAATTGAGAATGAAGTTGGTTCTCCATTCTCAATTCGTCGTTCTCAATTCTCAATTTTACAGGGGCGGGGAAAAACGGCCGTCTATTGCCGTCCAGCCAGCATCCACAAACATGAGTGAGCCGGTGACGTAGGAGCTGGCATCAGAGGCTAGGTAGACCACCGCACCGACCATTTCATGGGGCTGCGCCCAGCGGTGCATGGCGTTGCGGTTGCCGTAGGCGTTGTACCAGTCGGGGCTGTTTTTGATTTGCTGCGTCAGCGGGGTTTCGACCACGCCGGGGGCAATGGCGTTGACGCGCACCCCCTTGTCGGCCAGCTCCACCGCTAGTGCCTTCACCATTTGCACCGCACCCGACTTGGTGGCGGCGTAGATGCCCTGCCCTGGCTCCACAACCTGCGAGCGAATGCTGGAAAAGACGATGATGCTCCCTCTGCCCCGGTCGGCCATGCGGCGGGCAACGGCCGTCATGAGCAAAAAAGTCCCCTTCATATTGAGGCTCATCACCCGGTCAAATTCGTCGCCGGTAATTTGCAGCATCGGCTTGCGAACGTTGATGCTGGGGGTACTAACCAAAATGTCAATCGGCTTGGCATCGGCCAGCACCTCGTTGATCATGGCTTCGTTGCGAATGTCGAGGTTGATGGATTCCCCTTGCCCCCCAGTAGCCTCGATTTGGGCTACAGTTTCGGCCGTTCCGTCGGGGTTGATGTCGGCACAGTAGACATAAGCACCAAATGAGGCCAAACCAACGGCGGCTGCTTGCCCAATCCCGCTGCCGGCTCCGGCAACGAGTGCTACACGGCCGTCTAAGCTAAACATATTGCGATAATCGTACATCCTCTCTCCTCAAATTGGGGCAAGCAGGATGGGGTGTTATGAGGGCTGGATTGGGCGCACTGCTTGTCGCCAATGTTTCTGCATATGATAACACGTAGATAGGGGGAGAAGTTGCACCTTTGGCTAATTTTGTAGGGCAAGTTTGTGGGCTTGCCCTACAGTTATTGATGTTAATTTGATTGGAGAAGTTGCTGAGCGAGAGGTGCGTCAAGGAGAGAAAAAGTGGGGTTGAGGGCAAGAGCTTGGGTTAGCTGTTTTTGGGCAGCGGATGATTGCCCAAGCTGGTGGGCAATCATCCCGGCGTGGAAGTGAAGTATGGCATCCTGAGTGCCGAGGCGCAGGGCTTCCTGGCTGTAGGGCCAAGCGGCTTTAGGGTTGCCGTTTTTGTAGAGTGCCCAGGCCAGGGTATCGGCCGTATAGATGCTGGGACGGATGTCATAGGCGGCGGTGGCAAGACGAACCGCCTGGTCGGGGTCGCCGTGGTTGGCTTCAAACAGGGCTAACTCTAAATCTACGTTCATACCGGCATCGGTGTTAAGCTGCTGGATGAGGTGAACAAGGTCAAATTGTGGCTGGGCTTTTTCTGGCTGCCCGGTGGCAAGGTAGAGTTCACCGAGGGTGATGGCAAATTCGGGCAGGGGGAGCCGGCCGACCAACTGCTCAAACGTCACAATGGCAGCATCTACATCCCCCTGGGCAGCCTGCACCCGCGCCAGCCCAGCCTGGGCAAAGGGGTAGTCGGGGCGTGTTTGCAGGGCTTGTTGATAAACGGCCGTTGCTTCCCCCAACCTTCTCTGATGCAAATACAAATTCCCCAACTGCACCTGCGTCCACAGCGTGTTTTCTTGCCCCGGTGCTCCCGCCTGTGCCGCTTGGCTCATCGTCTCAATCGCGCCATCCACGTCACCGTGCAGTTCGCGCAAGTAGGCAATGCGGCTGTAGCTGGCAAGGTTGGGGCGCAGGTTGACCATTTGTTGGGCGGTGGAAACGGCCGTTTCGTACCGCCCCAACTCCACATTGGCATCCACCAGCACCCCCAACGCCTCGGCACTGTATGGGTTAAGCGTGCGGGCTTGTTCACCCCAGACCAACCCCTGCCGAAAGTCATGCCGCGCCAGCGCCAAAATTCCCTGCCCCAGCACCGCCTGAAACTGCTGCGGGTCGCGGCTTAGGGCTTCGTTCAACGCCTTTTCGGCCAAGCCGTAATAGTTGGCATCAGCCGTTTCGCGCACCTGCTGCAGATAGGCCAGCCCCAACAAGGCATAGCTTTCGGCATCGTTGGGGTTTTGTGCCACCCGAGCCTGTAGATCGGTGAGGGTGGTGCCAACGATATGGTCACGGCCAGCTAGTGCGGGAGCGGATAATGGGGCGGTCGGGGTGGTAAGGCGCTGCCAAAGCAGGGTGGCGAGGAGGAGAAGAACGGCCGTTATCAACAGCAGTGCGGGGCGGCGAAACGGCCGTTTAGTCAAGGCATAACTGGTCATGGGGTTGCTCCAAAGAGCGGAGATTGGGGATTGGAGATTTCAAGTCAGTCTCCAATCCCCAATCTTCCAATCTCTACTTACTCATTGTCACGGCGGCGTAGGAACCAGGCCAGCGCGGGCAGGCCAAACAGCGCACTGCCAGTGGCGGTGGCAGCTACCGGGTTTTCGGTAGCGAAGTCCACGACCACGTTGCTTTGTTTTTCCACGACAGGCAAGAAGGTGTGGAGAATTGGGTTCTTGTGCTGGTGGCTTTGTCCAGATTGTGCCTGTCCCATATAGGGGAAGCTGTGGCTAAAAGCGACATCGTTGCCGTTTA
>JAGQGA010000655.1 GCA_020432595.1 Anaerolineales bacterium
ACGTAAAAAAGATCGCAAATGCAGTTCCTGTAAACATGATGTCTCCTTTTGACATCTCTTTGGGATGAACATATGCGTTCATCCCATAGTCTTTGCCACACTTGTCCATTCTCGCTGAAGATGAGCTAAAGTGACAAGCGAAAACTATTATTTCAAATACGGCTTTAACAGCGCAATAATTTGCCGCGCCTCGGCTTCGGTCGCGCCGTTGGCGTAGCGAAAGGTCTTGGCACCGTAGTCAAAGGTCAGCGGCCCTTCAAACAAAGTGTGCCACTGCTTGTGCCTTCCCCAACAGGCGTGGCTGTGGATCAGTGGTGTAACATGCAGTTCTTGGATGTGGCGATTGTCAAAGGTTTTTGTTTGCCCCAGCCCAAAAATGTGGCGTTTAATGGTAAGTGTACTGAACGTGGCTGCTATCACTTCCTCGCCAAAAAGTTGCCATAAAAGCCAGAGCAGGGCAAAGCCACCGCCAATCGTCCAAAAGGTGAGCCAGAAAAACATGAAAAGGAGGGGTGGAAAGAAGCCATCCTGGCTGCTGGCGTTCATTAGCTCGGCTGTCATTGCGCCGCCGACACCCACCAACCCAGCCACCCAAAAGAGTAGCCAGATGCTGATAAAGAACATTTGGAACCACAGCTTGTGGCTAGGGACTGTAATTTGTAAAAGTGTGCCGGTTTCTTTAACGCGAAAACGGGGGGCTGGGATTTCTAAAACGTTCATGGTGTATCTCCTACGTTAGATGCCGGGCACTTCCAAAGTGCCTGGCATCTCCTGTTTGCAACACTTACGGAGCCGGTGCTGGCGTGGGCGTGGCCGTGGGAGCCGCTTCGACGACGGCTACCGGCGTACTAACCCCGGCGTGGGCATTTAAAAAGAAGGCAAAGGGCAGGTCTTGGCCGTCTCCAGAAATAACCAGCGTTTCCGGCACGCGCCCCTGTGAACGCTGGGCGTATTCATAGTCGGTGAGGCCGGGGAATTGGGATAACTGCTGGCCGCGTTCCCGCAGCACGGCGGCGGCGGCTTGCCCGGCCACCACTGTGGCTGTCGCTGCGGCGTTCGCCTGATCCACCAACGTGCTGTTTTCAATGGCCTGCGCTGTGGCAAACGCCTCCGCCTGAATTTGCCGCTGCTGCGCCTCAAAGTTGTCGTTAATCACCGCCTGTACACTGCTGTCGCTGTAGATCAGCCCCTCGGAACCGCCGAGCGAGGTAATGGTGATGCCCAGCGGTTCAAACTGCCCCTGGGTGCGCTGGAAGATGGACTCAAAAATCTCCCGCTTTTCGGCACGCCCTTGTTCCAATGTGCGGGCACCAAATTCGTTGAATAGTTCAGCCTGGACAAAGCCGCGAATATTTTCATCCATCACTTCGGGCAGGCTTTTGCCGCTAAAGTAGTAGAGAAATTTGGCGGCGTTCTTTTCCTCAACCAGGGCACTGGCGGTGGCTCCCACCTTAAAGTCAATGGATTCTCTGGATTCTACGCCAAAGGCCTGGTTGCTGATGGAAGTACCGGTATCGTTGGCCGATGTCCACTCACGGGTAACGGGGGTGCGGTCTACGATGATGACGGCAACGGTGGGCACCCATTCGATATTCCAGAAGCCGCGCCCAATTTTGTGTTCACGCACCGGGATTTCGACCTGCTTGGCAGCCACCTGTCGCTGCTCCAAATAGGAAACAGATTGGAACTGCGCCTGGCTGGTGGTGTCGCCCAGCAGTGGGACGACAAAGGCGGTTTCGTTGGGCTTGATTTCGATGATTTGGGTGACGCCATATGGTTTGCAGGCGACTAACAACCCCAACAGCGGCAAAAGCAGCAGGTAATGATGCAGCAAGGGGGATTTCTTGGCTTGTTGGATAGGTTTTTGCCAGAGCCGGAAGAGGGCGATGAGCAAGAGGATGGTGACAATGACAAGAACCCACGGCTGTTGATACCAGGTCTGGACAAGGGCAGCGGTTGTGTTGCTATCGGCAAGCTGCTGTGGGGCAAGCTGGGCTTGAATAATGGGGTCGTAGGCGCGACGATATAAGGTGATAAAGCTGCTGTAGCCGATGAGCAGCAACAGCGTGATGAGCTTACGCATGATTTTTCCGTGATGCAAGTAGCAGGTGGCAAGTTTGATTGGCAAGAGCAACTTGCAACTTGTAACTTGTTACTTGCAGAAAGTATGGGGTGACAAGCAGGAACGGCCGTTAATGCACCAGGTGCCAATCAACAGCCAACTCAATGGGGGAATTTATGAATGAGGGGGGGAACTATTATGAATCATGAAAACCAACCTCCACCGGGGCTTTAATAAAGAAACGGCCGTTAATGCCCCTGTAAACGGCCGTTCAAGAAAAAAATTGACTCCCCCCAACCGTTGGCACGGTATCGGAGAAACGGGCTTTGGGTACCGCAAAGTTTATCGCTCAAGTACCCATATGTGGGTATATTAGAACTATTTGAGAAAAACGTCAATATATTCAACCCGCTTGCCATCTTTGTCATTTTGATAATATGGTTTTGTCATTTTGCGAAAGGTTGTCGTCATGTTCCTCTGTGTGCGGTTGGCAGCAACCTGATTCAGGTTATAATGCCCCGCAAAAAGGAGTGTGAGATGACAAAACGATATGGTAGCCAGAGCATGGTGGCTCCTTTACAGACGGTACTGGTAAAACGGCCGTCGGTCGCCTTTGGCAGTGCCGACCCCCACAAATGGCACTATACTAGCCAGCCCAATTTAGCCGTAGCGCAAGCTGAGCACGATGCCTTTGTCCAGCTACTCAACCAGTTTGGGGCGGAAGTGGTTTACCATCCGATGGAAATGCCCGACCACGCCGATGCCATTTTTACTCATGACCCCACTATTGTTACCGATGAAGGAGCCATCATTTTGCAGATGGGCAAACCGCTGCGGCGGGGGGAAGAAGCGGCACAGGCCAAAGTGTATGAATCGTTGGGCGTTCCCATTTTGGCAACGCTGCACGGCGAGGCGCTGGCGGAAGGGGGGGATTTGTTGTGGGTGGATGAGAAAACATTGGCTGCCGGGCTGGGGTTCCGCACCAACAAAGAGGGGGTACGCCAGTTGCGAGAAGCGTTGACCCCGTTGGGGGTCGAGGTCGTGCCTGTGGAGTTAGCCTATTACCAGGGACCAGAGGCGTGTTTGCACCTGATGTCGTTTATCAGCATTGTGGATGTGGACGTGGCGGTGGTTTACC
>JAGQGA010000656.1 GCA_020432595.1 Anaerolineales bacterium
AACATCACATTCGACGGCTTTACATCCCGATGCACCACCCCATGCTGGTGAGCATAAGTCAGCGCATCGGCCACCGCCCGCCCAATCCGCAGCACATCTTGCTGGGGCATCAGCAGCCCGTCAGCCAAATAACGCGCCAGCACCTCCGCCAGATCCAACCCGTCCACATACTCCATAGCGAAGTAATACAGCCCATCCTGCACATCAGCATAGTAAACCTGCACAATATGCTCATGCCGCCAGGTTGCCACTGCCCGCGCCTCGCGCAAAAACCGCTCGGCATAGGACGGGTTGCTGCGAAAGCGGGTATCAATCACCTTGATCGCCACCGGCCGCTCCAACATCACATCCCAACCCTTGTAAACCTGCGCCATACCGCCGCGCTTAATGACTTTGTCAATACGAAAGCTGGATAGCTGCTGCCCAACCAAGGGGTCGGTCAAATCCAAGGGTGGTCTAGGCATTGGTTGATCTCGACTGTGAGGAGATGTCTGTCTCACGGCTGGCTAACGTGATCCGCATCAGTTCGTGGATAAAATCGTTCAGACCATATCCATAGCTCACCAAATAATCCTGCGTGATGCGGTTAGCCAATTCCAGATGACCTACACGAATCAGCTTACCCACATGAGGGCGAAAGTCACGCAGGGTAATGACCATTTGTTCCTGAGCATCGGTCATGACCCCCCAAACCAGCGTCTTCTGCTCGTTGTCATCCTTGGCCGTCATAAACCGGGTTAGGGTGCTGCCTGGCACCACTGCACCCACGTTAGAGAATACTTCCCGCCCCCGAAAAATATCGTTGAGAAACTCAAACCGCTCTGGAATCTTGGTTAGCAGATTTTGTAGCGACTTGGGTAAGTGTGCCAACATTTTGATAGAGCTGATGCTGGTTGTTTCGCCCTGCGCCGCCAGCCGTTTGACATGGGCAAAAATGCCGCCCAATGTTGCCAGCGTGGTTAAATATTCGCGCTGTAGTTCATCAAACTGTTGGTAAGGCACGACACCCTTGGTATAACTGTTGAGGGCAATAATAGATGCCTGGTGCTGCTGCAACAAATTTAGCTCACCCAGCGGCAAATCAAAGCTGACCGGGTGAACGCGCTCATTGGGCGAACGCTTACTGGCATCAACGGGAATGAGGACGGCTGGGTTGTCATTGCGACTGTAGCGCAGGGCTTCCAGGGCAGCGGTGGCCGCTTCATGGGTGGCGGATCGCTGCGCCAGGGTGTTGAGCTTGAGCAGCAGGTCGGGGTCTGGCAGGTAGGTGATGGCATGAATAGCGCGATAGAGAATGAGAATGTCGTTGACAGTTAGCTTGAGCAGGTCGCTGCGCTGTTTGAACAGGCGGCGCAACCCACGAATGGCACGGACGTTGACAACGGCCGTTTCTCCACTCGCCTCAGCCTGAACGCGAGGCTGCTTTTGCACCAGCACCCAATCTGCTGCCGTAAGCTGAATGGGCAATGGCTTGGGCGGCTGCGGCGCAGGAGGCACAGGCCGCCCCTGCTGGTGCAAATACACCCCCCAGGCCAACGCCTCGTTGGTCAAAATCTCGGCAATTCCCGCCCCCCAAATGCCATCGAAAAAAATGTGGGAGAGGTCAAACACAAAGGTTTTGCCCGTGTCAAACAGGGTGATAGCATGACCACCGAGGCCACGCTCTGCCTGGCGGATTTGGGAAAGGGGGAGTTCAAACGCCCGTTGATCAAAGTTTAGCAAAATAGGTGCAGTGCGTAGCCAAGCCAAATGTTTTGCCACATCGCCTGACAAGCGGCGCAGGCCACCCGCCCAGCTACTGCGCTGCGCCATTGCCAACGCCGCCAACTGACCCGAAGCCACTGCGGGCGGCTCGCGCCGCGCCACCAGTGCCCCCAGCCAACCGCGCACAGCCGACACCGCCATGGGTTTGCCAGTGCGTTTGTCGAGCAGCGGCAGCAAATAGTAGCGGCCTTCGTAAATGATACCAATGTGGGTTTCCTCAGGGGTTAACGGCCGTTTTACCTCATCATACACATCCGGCTCTAAGCAGGCCAAAATGGACATTTGCTTTTGATATGCCGCCAGTCCATCCTTCGCCTGCGTCACCCGCTCAACCCACTGCCGCCGCAAATCAGTGGACACCCCTGCCATCGCCTCCTGCAAAAAAGCATCAAACTTGGTGCGGCGGTAAGCCGGATAATCTTCCTCGCTTTTGGCATCACGCCCCCGGCCATACGGCCGTTCCTGCTCCCACTGCCGATACAGTCCATCAAACCACGCTGCTTCTGGCTGCCCCTTCATCACCTCCCGCAGCGTCCACAAATAAACCCGCTCGCGCCACTCGTTTTGCAGCAGGCGGTCATAGCTGCGTAGGCAGTAAACCGCCGCCATCACCCACGCCGCCATCCGGTCAACCTGGCCAAGGAATATACGATGCTGCCGCAAAATGGTGTCAAAGCCATAGGTTTCGACGGTGTGACGAGCCGTATCTTCGCGCAGAGCATACTCAACATAAAATTGCCAGGTCCCGTTGGGGAAAGCATCATCGGGGTTCACTCCGGTCACCCGCAGCAGTGATTGGTAGAGGCTGATCACGGTTGCCGGGCCGACAAAAAGACCGTAAACGGCCGTTAACTTCTCCAACCCCGCAAAAATAAGCTGGGTATCCTGTTTAACCTGCTCTGGCCGCAGCTTCCGCCCCGCCAACGCCTGCAACCCGCTCATCACCACATCCAACGCATCCCGCGCTGGGGGAAACTTCTCTAAAATCTCCAGCCGCTGCTCCACATCTGGCAATGGCAACTGCGCCAATGGTTCAATAGCTGAATCAGTGATCCCAGGCAGAGAACGATAAGATGGCTTGACAGATTTTTCAGCAGTCATGAATGTGCGAATAATACCCGCTATACAAAATTGGTGATGATGCGTAGAAAGAACAGTACAATCGTGGTTCAAATCCAAGTACAACTTACACAGATTATTAGTATAGCGGCAATTCAGCCAGGGGAAAAATTTATTAGGAAACGTCTAGGTAAGACATCTCCCTACGGCAACAAATGATCGGCCAGCCGTTTGGCAAGAGCGATGATGGTCAGCACCGTCGGCCGCGCCAGCGCTTCGGGAAAAACGCTGGCATCACAGACAAACAGGTTGCGGTAAGGAGTTTCCAAATCGGCCGTGAGCAGCGTGCCTAGCCGCACCGTGCCGGAGGGGTGGG
>JAGQGA010000657.1 GCA_020432595.1 Anaerolineales bacterium
CCAGACGGCAGGTGATTTTGGCGTGGGCTTGGTTGGGAATGACCGTCTTGGTGCCTTCGCCCTGAAAGCCACCCCAAATGCCGTTGATTTCCAGCGTCGGGCGCGTCCAGTTGCGTTCGCGGGTGGTGTAGCCGGGTTCGCCAAAGAGGTCGTCGAGACCGAGGCTGGCTTTGTAGTCGGTTTCATCGAAGGGAACGGCCGTTAACTGCTCCCGCTCCGTCTCACTCAACGCCACCACATCGTCATAAAACCCATCCACCATAATCTTGCCCTCTGGACTCCGCAGCGAATCCAAAATGCGAACCAGGGCGTGGATGGGGTTGGGCACCGCGCCGCCGTGCAAGCCGGAATGGAGGTCGCCGTTGGCCGTTTGCACGTCAATTTGCAGCGCCGCCAACCCCTTTAACCCCACCACCAGCGACGGCTCATCGGCCGTCCACTGCAAGCCGTCGGCACTGGCCACCAAATCGCAGGCGAAGCGGTCGCGGTTGGCGGCCATAAACGCCGGAAGCTGTGGGCTGCCAATTTCCTCTTGCCCCTCAAAAATAAATTTGACGTTGAGCGGCAGTTTGCCCTCACTTTGCAGCAGCGCTTCCACGGCCAGGATCGGGGTCAGCATTCCCCCCTTGTCGTCGGAGGCACCACGGGCGTAAATACGGCCGTTTTCCACTCGCGGCTCAAACGGCGGGGAATCCCATAACTCAATGGGGTCTACTGGCTGCACGTCAAAATGGCCGTAAATGAGGACGGTAGGCATATTTGGCGCGTGGAGCCAGTCGCCATAAACGACGGGGTGGCCGCCGGTGGGCAACACTGCGGCATGTTCCACCCCGGCGGCGGTCAGCCGCTGCGCTACCCAGTTGGCAGCGCGAACCACGTCGTCAGCGTGGCTGGGCAGAGCGGAGATGCTGGGGATACGGATAAAATCAAATAGCTCGCTCAGAAAGCGTTCTTCGTTTTGTTTGAGATAGGTTTGCCAGGTCATAAGATTTCCGATTGATGATTTTTTGCTAAGCTGCCGCTATTTTTAGAAGACAATCTCTTGGGTGGGTTGGATGGTGAGGTGTGGAGCCAGGAGGTTGTGGGCTTGGGCGATGGCATCAGCGGCGATCATTTCTTCCCAATCAAAGGTTGTGTGGGCATCGGCCGCCAACGTGACGCGGTAGCCAAGATTAACGGCCGTTTGGCAAGTTTCGGTAATACACACTTCTGTTTGCATACCTGCGACAACGAGGCCGGTTATTCCTTGCCCGTCCAGCAGGCTTTGCAGCGTTGTGTTGTCGAAGGCATCGGCGGTTGTTTTGTCCACAACCATATCGTCTGCTTGGGGCGCAATTGCCGGGTGGATTTCCCACCCAGGGGTGCCGGGTTCGTCGGGGTCGCCTGCACCGCCGTTGTTGCGAATGTAGATGATTTTGGCGTTGGCGGCTTGGGCTTTGGCGATGAGCGCGGCGATGTTTGCCAAGATTTGGGAGCCATTGGCAACGTGAAAATCATCGGCGAACATATTTTGCTGGGTATCAAGAATGAGTAGGGCAGATGGGGTCATCAGTTTATTCCTTTGGAAATGGGGTAGAGGGTTTGGGCGTTGCGGTGGAGGATGGAAACGGCCGTTTCCTCCGCCTCTTTTGCCGATAAAAACCCCTCGTTCATCAATTCATCCAGCACCTTGCCCAGCCCCCAGCGACCCCACCGTGCCGCCAGCCAGAAAATGTCGGGCATGGTAAAAGCATCGGTGGCGAACAGGATTTTGCTGTGGTGCGCCATCCCCAGCACCTCGCGCAGCAGGGCGGGGATGCCGGTGGTGGCAAAGGGAATCGCCAGCGACAGGTCGAGCCAGACATTAGGGTAGAGCGCGGCCAAATGCGCCGTTTCGCGGCTAAACGGCCAGCCGATGTGGAGCAGCACCAAATTGGCCTTGGTTTGGGCAATCAGCGGGCGCAGGTGGAGCGGGTTGGCGGTGCGAAGGTCAGCATCTTCGTCGCCAAAGCCGGTATGAATTTGCAGCGGCAGTTCTTGCCGTGCCGCTTCCTCGGCTGCCAGCCAGAGCAAATAATCGCACAGCGGTTTGGCTGCCAGCCGCACGCGGCCGTTACGCTGCGCCTCTGCGTGTAGCGAGTTATAGGCGGCTTCCGCTCCCGCCCTATCAGCCGGAGCAATGTCCAGCCCGCTGCGGTAGGCGATGATGCTTTTGAGGGCGACGTAGCCATCGGCTCTTGCTTGGCGCAAGGTAGCGATAAACGCTTCAATGGCATCGTCAAAGTTGGAGTGGACAACAATGAGTTCTTGGAAATAGGTTTCGAGACGCAAAATGGGGTGGACGGGACAGGGGAGCAGGGCGGGGAAGGTGGCGGGGGTGTAGCTGTCGGCGGTAGAGTAGCCGTAGTCGCACAGCACCATGCTGATGTTGGCATCGTTGAACAGGCGATGGCTCCATTGGGTGTAGGGAATGGCGGCGCGGGCGGCAAGAACGGCCGTTATCGTCGCCTCGCACCCCAGCAGTTCCGCCAGCCATTTGATGCCAGTGCGGAAAAACAGGGAGTGCGGGACGTGGTGCTGGTGGGTGGCCGGGTGGGTGGATTCGGTGAACCATTGCTGAAAGGAAACGGCCGTTTGTATCGCTTCCGGCCGCAGCAGCGGGTGGGCGTGGTGGTCGAGGATGGGAATGTGGTTGAGGTTCATAGGGGAGCGGTAATCGGTAATCGGTAATCAGTAATCAGTTAGGCCACTGATAACTGATAACTGGTTACTGATAACTGGTTACTGGTTACTGATAACTGGTTACTGATTACTAGAATTTATAAATGTGATGTTTGATCTCAAAATCAACATCCTCCACCGCAAACGCCGCGTACTCCGAGCGGCGGACGGCGAGGTAGGCGCTGCTGAGGTCGGAGCCGAGGGCTTCCATGAGCACGCGGTCGTTCTCCAGCGCGTCGAGGGCTTGGGCTTGGGTGGTGGGGTAGCGGGCAATCCCCAGCGCGGCGCGTTCTTCGTCGCTATAGTTACCGGGGTCAACCAGCGTTGCTTTGCCCGGCTCCAATTCCCGCCGAATGCCGTCCAGCCCAGCGGCGATGAGACCACCCAACGCCAGATACGGGTTGTTGCTGGGGTCGCTGGCCTTTAGCTCCATGTTGATTGAAGCCGCTTCCATCCCCCACAGCGTCGAGGCGATACGCACCGACGCTTCCC
>JAGQGA010000658.1 GCA_020432595.1 Anaerolineales bacterium
TGTTGTCCTCTTATTCGGTGTCATCGTGATTGTTTTTTTCCTCATCCGCTTAACGGGCGATCCAGTCAGTTTAATGGATGAGGAAAAAAACAATCTGTTGTCCTCTTATTCGGTGTCATCGTGATTGTTTTTTTCCTCATCCGCTTAACGGGCGATCCAGTCAGTTTAATGGTGCCCAAAGAAGCGTCGGCCGAAGCACGTGAGGCGTTTAGAGAGGCATATGGCTTTAATCGGCCGATCATGGTGCAATTTTTTGATTACTTTTGGGGTGTCCTCCGCCTAGATTTAGGTGACTCGCTTAAATTTCGAGAACCAGCTCTGGGTTTGATTATGAGCCGCTTGCCCCAAACCTTTCTATTGGCAACACTTGGATTGGTCATTGCGATATTGGTGGCTATTCCCATTGGTATTTATGGCGGCTTTAACCCCGGCAGTTGGGTGGACACCATTGGGCGCGGCATTGGTCTTATCGGCCAGTCTACCCCTAGTTTTGTTTTGGCTTTGTACCTCATTTTATTTTTTTCGGTCAATTTGGGCTGGCTGCCCACGTTATATTCGGGTGATAATGTCCAAACCCTGATTATGCCGGCCGTAGCTCTCAGTATTGGGGCGATGGGGCAGTTGGTACGGTTAACGAGATCGGCCGTTCTCGAAATCCGCAACGAAGATTACATCCGCACCGCCCGCAGTAAAGGGCTATCCGGCTACGCCATTGGGCTAAGACACGTCGCCCGCAACGCCTCTCTTGCCATTATCAGCGTCGTTTCCATTCTCTACACCTACTCTATGGCCGGTACAATCCTCATCGAATCCATTTTTGCCTTTCCTGGTCTGGGCAATTTGCTCAATGGGGCTTTGATTGACCGTGATTTCTTCCTCATTCAAGCCATTGCCGTCGTTTTTGCCTTTATCGCCCTCACCATTCGCTTCCTCACCGATATTTTGTATGCCCTGGTTGATCCTCGGATTCGCTATGGATGATGATAGTGCGTCGTGCGTAGATAGAAAATACGCACGACGCACTACGCACGACGTTTCATATGACAACAGTAAACAATACTCAAGAAACCTTTGATCAATATGTGGCTCCGACCTGGAAGAGCCAGTTAGCCTATTTCGGCCGTTTACTGTGGCGCGATAAAGGTGGGTTGATTGGCCTGACTATTTTTGTTTTGTTGGTAGTAACGGCCGTTTTTGCCCCCATCATCGCCCCCCCCGAAAAACTCGAACAAAACCTGAGTGCCGGTTCCCAGTCCCCCGCCTGGCAAGAAGGCGGCTCATGGGATCACCCCCTCGGCACAGACCGCCTCGGCAAAGACATCTTAGCCCGCATCGTCCATGGCTCCCGTATCTCCCTCATGGTTAGCTTCTTTGGTGTCCTCATCGCTGGCACACTCGGCATGTTAGGCGGTCTCGTCGCGGGCTTTATGGGCGGCAAAGTAGATGCCATCATATCCGGCTCCATAGACCTCGTTCTCGTCATCCCCTATCTCGTCTTTGTCGTCATCATCGCCTCCATCCTCGGCCGCAGCCTGCTCAACGTCATCCTCATCTTTGGCATCACCGATGCCCCCATCTTCGCCCGCGTCACCCGCGCCGAAGTGCTGCGTATCCGCGAATCTGGCTACGTCGAATCCGCCCGCAGCCTCGGTATGAGCACCAGCCGTATCCTGTTCGACCACATTCTCCCCAATCTCATTGGCCCCCTGATCACCGTTGCCACCTTTGAAATGTCCAGCATGATTTTTTACGAAGCGGGTCTGAGCTTCCTAGGTCTCAGCGTCCCCCCGACCGTTCCCAGTTGGGGCAACATGGTTGAAGCCGGCCGTAAATTCCTCGGCAACCTGCCTTGGATGACCGTTTATCCCGCCCTGGCTATTGCCCTCACCGCCCTGGGCATGAACCTGCTGGGCGACTGGCTGCGCGATGTGCTAGACCCGCGCCTGCGCCGATCAAGAAAGTAAGTGGCGATTCGAGAGCTAAATCTCCAATCTCCAATCTCCCAATATGACCAAGATTTTAGAGGTAAACAATCTCATCACCCGCTTCTACAGCGTAGATGGTGTCGTTCATGCCCTAAACGGCGTTAGCTTTACGCTGGAAGAAGGTGAAACCCTGGCCGTTGTGGGCGAAAGCGGCAGCGGCAAATCTGTCACCATGATGTCTTTGCTAGGACTTATCCCTCAACCTCCCGGCAAAGTTGAAGGTGGCGAGGCTGTGTTTAAGGAAAACGGCCGTTCTCTTGACCTACTCAAACTCAGCGAAAGCGAAATGCAGCAGGTGCGTGGCGGCAAGGTCGGGTTTATTTTTCAAGATCCCATCAGTTCGCTGAACCCCACCATGACCATCGGCAAGCAAATTGCCGAATCCATGATGACCCATTTGCAGCTTGGCGAAAGCGAAGCACACAAACGCACGATTAGCTTGCTGCAGCAGGTCGGCATTGCCGATGCCGAGCGGCGGTACGATAGCTATCCGCACGAATTTTCTGGCGGGATGCGGCAGCGGGTGATGATTGCCATTGCCGTGGCCTGTGAGCCAGTCATTGTTATTGCCGATGAGCCAACCACGGCACTGGACGTGACGGTGCAGGCGCAAATTGTTGAGCTGACGCAGCAGTTGCAAAAGCAGATGGGCATGGCGGTGGTTTGGATTACCCATGATTTGGGTGTGGTGGCGGGCATGGCCGACCGGGTGCTGGTGATGTACGGCGGCACGGTGGTGGAAAGTGCCCCGGTGGATGATTTGTATGAGACCCCGCAGCACCCCTATACCATCGGGCTACTGGGTGCTATTCCCAAAATGGAGGGAGAGGGGGAACGACTGGTGAGCATTGAAGGGTCGCCGCCGGACTTGCTCCAGCCGCTAAACCATTGCCCCTTTGCCAGCCGCTGCCCGTTTGTCTTCCAGCGTTGTTGGCAGGAACGGCCGTTGCTCACCTCCATAAGCAAAAACCATTATACCGCCTGTTTTTACGATGTTGAACGAGGAGCGCCCAGAGACCATGTCTAACGAACAACCCATTGTGCGCGTAGAAAACCTAAAAAAATATTTCCCCATCAGCAGCGGCTTTCTCTTTAACCGTCGCCACGGCGCGGTTAAAGCGGTGGATGATGTCTCCTTCACCATCAACCGGGGGGAAACCCTAGGGCTGGTGGGCGAAAGCGGCTGCGGTAAATCAACAACAGGG
>JAGQGA010000659.1 GCA_020432595.1 Anaerolineales bacterium
GAATGTAGTGAAATAACATTATAGATGCATCCACTGGCATAAAACAAATGGTGATGAAGCAGTTTTTGAGTAGTTTTTTATTGTAGTTTTTGATTTGGATAGATTTTCGGAAGTACCCACTGTCACCCAGACAGCACACAGCCATATGCGCCGTGTGGATGCTTGTTCCTCATTTGGTGCTCCCCCGAATGGATTCAACATTTTGATGTGGTTTAAGGCGTTGCTGGTCGTGTTTGGCAGCGCATAAACAATTCTTAGCAACATATCTGTGAAGGGTATTGCATAGGAGGTAGTTTAACGTGAGTAGACATCACACAACTTTTAGGAAGGCCGCTGAGCGGATACGGGAAAGCGAGTTTGTGGTTCCCGTTTTTATTGTATTTTTACTTCTGTGGATTATGTCCATGGCTTTTTCCGCAGAAGATTATTGGACGAGTTTCTTGGGCTATCAGGGGCTACCAACTAAAGCGGGCTTTTGGTGGACTGGATATGTAGTTGCGGCTTTGCCTTCGATTGGGCAAATTGCAGCGGGGTATATTGCCTTGGCGTTGGGCTGGGATGCCAAAGAAGATCGCAAGTTTACCGTTATCAGTATTCTGATTTGGTTGCTTTTGTTTGGTATTGATGCGTTTACCGATATGGCTTATCGGATAAGCGTGCCAAATGGGCCAAGCTGGCAGGTGGTTTTAACGGCCGTTTTCCAAACAGTTGGCATTTTCACCATTGGCTCTGAACTGTCATTTGTGGTGGGGTTTGGGATGACTATGCAGTTGTTCCCAGAGGCCGTGGCACAGTCTATGACCGTTGGCACGCGGCTCAAAGGCCGCATGAGTCGTCTGCGGGCCGATATGGCCGAAATGTCTGGCGGCAATTACCGGTAGCTCTTACCGACTAACAATACCCTAAACGCGCAAAGAAAGGACGGTGCAGAACTGTACCGTCTTTTTGGCGTTTAAAAAATAACCTGCTCAATGTGAGCAGGAATCGTATCTACATTATTCCCCAGGTGGAGTTGATAGGTTGCTGCTTGCTGGCAAAGCTGTTGCAGCAGGGTGAGGTGGGGGGCAAACGTGGGGGTGTCCCAGCGATCCATGCTTTCGGCCATCAGTTGGGTGAGGGCGATGGCGCGGTGGTGGGGCAAAACGGCCGTTTTTTCCCTCTCGTTTAGAATTTGCGGAAACAAGAGCGCGGCCACCGGGCTGGGGGCTGCCCAACGGCCGTTTATTAGCCCTAAGTTTTCGTGTAGTTGCGGCAGTAAGGCGAATGTTTTGGGGCGAATGCCTAGCGTGCCGGGGGTCGGCAGCGCATATATGCCGTCATCGCACTGGTGAAGCAGCACCACGTCGTTAGCCAGCAGTTCCCAACCGTGCAGCAGCAGGCTGAGGCCAGTGGTGGTTTTGCCGCTTTGGGTGGGGCCAACCAGCAACACACAACGGCCGTTTTTGCTGGCAGCAAAAGCATGAACCATAAACAGCCCGCGCCGCCGCAGTAGGGGGGCCAGGCTGGTGTAGAGAACGTCTTCTAAACGGCCGTTAACCCCCAGCAGCCCCGCTGTTACCACCCCGTCAATCGTTGTTGCCCCGTTTAATGGCACCCGCACCAGCCCGCCATCCAAAAAATAAAGCCATGCATCATCCTCGTCTATTTGATAAACGTGCAAAATGCGGTCGCCGCCATCGGTGAAAATGGGGGTCGGTGCAGGTAGGGGGGGCAGTTCATCGGCTAACTGTAGCTTGATAGTGATGTCGGCTGTGGCTGCAGCACGATCCGTCGGCCACCCAGCCAAGACAGCGCGAAGCTGCTGCTCGATGTGGGATGTGTTGGTTTGCAGGTGGACGAGAAGGTTGTGCAGGGGGAGGAGCATTGCCAGTGAAGGGAGTGGGGAGTAGGGCGTAGAATGTGGATCACACCCCACTCCCTACTCCCCACTCCCAACGTCTTTAGCTATCCGCGTCCGCGAGCATCTTATCAATGACCTGTGAAAAGACGCTAAACGGCTGGGCACCGTTGACGAAGTTGCCGTTGACAAAAAAGGCGGGGGTGCCGCTGATGCCAAAGCCAATGGCTTCGTCCATGTCGGCCTGAACGGCCGTTTCCTGAGCGTGGTTTGTCAAACAAGCCGAGAACGTATCACTGTCTAGCCCAAGCTGGCTAGCGTAATCAGTAAACATGGTAGCCGCCGCCGAGCTACCGCTCCACTCACCTTGAGTGGTAAAGAGCAGATTGTGCATTTCCAAATAGGCACCCTGGTCAGCGGCGCAGCGGGCCGCTTCGGCGGCCAGAAACGCCTGCGGGTGGATGGTTGTGAGCGGCAAATCTTTAAAGACGTAGCGCACCTGGCCGGTGTCAATGTATTGCGCCTTGATTTGCGGGAAGGTTTGCAGGAAATGGCGCTGGCAGAACGGGCACTGGAAGTCGGTGTACTCAATAATTTCTACCGGTGCATCGGGGTTGCCGATGGCAAAAACGGCCGTTTCTGTGCTAACTTCCACCGGCTCCTGCGGTGGCTCCGGCTGCTGCTGTTGCTGCTGCTCTTGCGGTTTGTAAGCATCGGCCAGCGTCCCTTCCTCCGCCAACGCTACCGCATATTCAAACAGTTCATACGGCTGCGCCCCGTTGACGGGGAAACCATCAATAAAGAAGGCTGGTGTGCCGCGCACGCCCAACCGCACTCCCTCTTGCAGATTATCCTCAATGATGTCGTCGTGGCGACCGCTGCTCAGGCATTGCTCAAAGCTACTGCTGTCTGCACCCACGCTGATCGCCAAGTTGGTAAACACTGTGCTGGCACCTGCACCTAGCCCGGCCCACTGTTGCTGGTTGGCAAATAAGGCATCGTGCATTTCCCAATACAAATCTTGCTCCCCGGCGCAGCGGGCGGCTACGGCCGCTTGGCGAGCATCAGGATGAATGCTATCGAGCGGAAAATCCTTTAGCACATAGCGCACCCGCCCGGAAGCCACGAGTTGTTCCAAAAGTTGGGGCATGGTTTCCTGGTTGTGACGCTGGCAGTAGGGGCACTGGTAGTCGGTAAATTCAACAATCGTGACCGGGGCGCTGTCGTTGCCCAACACGCCTGCATGGTCGGCAAACACGATGGCGGCCGGGGTGGGAGCCACAAATGGTTGTTGTGCTGCCTGCTGCTGCCCGTTACTAGGCAATTCGCCGCCGTCTTGAATGATGG
>JAGQGA010000065.1 GCA_020432595.1 Anaerolineales bacterium
CATGTTGAACTGAGTACCTAACACATCAAAGGTTGGATACACTTTGAAGTAATATAGGGCAAACAATAGCTTATCTTTCATGGTGGGCAAGGCACCTTTCTGCCCGCCCCCAGGTCGCCGTTGGCGTATCCCACTTAGTAGGCCTTCTTCATAGGCTTGCCATTGCATTTGATGATATGTTTGGCTAAACATGTCCAACAAAATGTTAAATTGGCTTAATGACACGCCTGTTAGTGCACGCATTTGGCGATCATCTCGTATCTGTAAACTCATTGGGTTACTCCACTTTTTGCTTAGAATTTACCCATTTGTTTAATAAGGAACAACTCTAAAGAAGGTAATGGCTATTGGCCCAAAGCCAAAGACCATGGTGAGAAAAATGGCAATAAAGCCGCCAACGCCAATGGCTCGGCTTAGCCCTGCCCAGCGAAGGGGCAAGATGGCGTTTTCGGCTAACAAAATGGGAACATAGGCAATAAAGGCCAACGGCCAAATGGAAAAGGGTTGGAAAGCAAAAATGAACAAAATGGTGCTCAGGATACCCAGGGCAGCACCAAGCATGAGGCGCTGTAGATTGGATATGCCGCTAACCACTTTGACTCCGGGAACAGTTACCGCTGTCATGAGAAGCCTCCTTTAAAAATGGGATGTGGACAAACACGGACGAACGCGGACAAATCTGTGAAATCTTTGATTTTTGTGCTTCGTGGTGGGCAATTGCCCATGTTGTATCCTTTATGGAAAGTAGCGTGGGCAACCACGCGGTTTATAAGAATGCATCATGAGGCTGCAATGTGGAATACAAGTAAAGACACCACCCCTACATTCAGGGTAAATGAAAAAACGCCGATTGGTTAAGTGAGGAATGACCTGAAAATTGTGGATCAATGTCATCTTTGCCGGAGCGAAAGATTGTATTGATGGGTGGGGAGAAGGAGAATGGGGGTTAGAAGTTTGGTGCGTGGTACGTGGTGCGTAATTTGCCACGTACCACGCACCACGCACCACGTCAATCTTGCTCAACCAGTAAAAACAGCATCATACATCAGGCGAGCCAGCCGGCCGATGAGCAAATTCCCAGCCGCGTCGGTACTCCACAATTCGGGGGCAGGGTCGTCCTGGGTCATGGCGGTGATGACAAAGCCGTTGTTGTCCTGCCAGGTGCCGCGCCACACAACGGCCGTTTGTACCCGCACCCCCTTAATCGTGCCCGTCTTGCCCGCCAAATGCAGTTGGGTCGCTTCGTCCTCGTTGGAGCCATAGTAGGCAAAGGGCAAGTAGCGACCGACTCGGTCAGCACCCACGCCGTCCATCAGCCGCATCATTTCGTTGCAGGCGGCGGGGGAAAGAAGTTGGCGGCGAAAAACGGCCGTTATCAATCGCGTCAACCCGGCGGCGGTGGCCGTGCCAATGTGGGGCTTGTCCGGTGGCGGCGTGCCAAAGCTGATGGGGCGGTGAAGCTGGACATCGGCAAAGCCCGCTTCGTTGAGCCAGCTTTGGATGTTGTCTAGCCCGACATAATCAATCAGCACATTGGTTGCCAAATTGTCGCTGATGTTCATCATCAAAAAAGCCCAGTCGCGCAGCGGCATGGTCAGCCCCGGCGACAGATGCCGCAGCACGCCGCTGCCGGTCACGTGGTCGGCGCGGCGCAGCATGATTGGCTCGTCGAGCGATGATTTGCCCCCATCCACCAGTGCCATGAGCGCAGCCACAATCCCCAGTTTGATGGCACTGGCGGTGGGGAACTGTTCGTTGTCGTGGTAGGCAACGGTTTCGTTGGTTTGCAGGTTGAGGCAGGAGAGGGCTAAACGGCCGTTAAACCCTCCCGCCAACTGTTCAATTTCGCGCTGAATGTCCATCTGTTCCCTCAAATTTTTTGACAGGATTAACAAGATTTGGCAGGATTTGCCTGTTTAATCCTGAAAAACCCTGTTAATCCTGTCAAGTTTTCCCATTCTCTAAAATAACCAGTTCGTTTTGCACGCAGACGGTGGTTTGGGGGAAGGCAGAGAGGTGGGCACAAACGGCCGTAAAATCCCCCCCTTCCAGCACCACCACCGGCAGCGATTGCCCATAAATTTCCTGCGCCACCACCGCCCCCAGCGCCAAAATGCTGTCCGCTTCGGCAGTGATAATTGCCGCTGGAGCCGTTTCTGCTCGCACCGCTTCCAGCAAAATGCTGCTGGCACTGCTGGAACCGCGTCCGGCGGGCAAAATAAGCACCCGTCCCGTGACAATTTCGCCGCTTTGTGGGTGGCGACGGTCAATAATCTCCCCCGTCTGCGGATTCAGCCCGCCCCACAAACTCAGCGGCTCATCGAGAATGAGTGCTTGGCCGCTGCCGTTGCCTTCGACCAAACAAGTTGCTTGCCAATTTGTGTGCATGACTACCCTTTATCCGCTGAAAATAGGACGCGGACAAACGCAGACGAACACGGATGAATCTGCGAAATCTTTGATTTATCGCTCATAAAACCTCTGCACCCTTTGCCATTCAATTTTCCCATAACCCCTCATCCCGCCATACCTGCCCCTGCGCCGCCGAGCGTACGCACTCTTCCAGGCTGCCAAAAATGACCGAGAAGCCGATATTGCCAGGGGTGTAATGGGCAAATTTGCCCGAATTGGTCATCAGCGTGCCGCCCCGCGCCCGCACGATGGGGGTCACAACCACGCAGGTGTCCACCACAACGGTTACACCTAGCTCTTTCAGTTCGGATAGCCAGCCGCGCTTTTGCAATGCCGCCAGCACCAGCCGGTGGGTGCAGACGATAAACTCGATGACGGGGGGAAATTGACGCAAGATCGGCAAAAGCTGCTCAAATTCAGCCAGGGAAAAGTGGGGACTGCCCAGCGCCACCACGTCAATGGGGCCATCGGCGACGGTGGAAAGGTGGCCGCGCATTGCTTTCAGGTCGGCTACAGTGACGGTGATTTCGGCTTCGGGCGGCCGGCCGTGCAGGGCGGCTTCCAGCGTGGGGGCTTCAGGGGTGATGCCAACGGCGTGGAACAGGGCAACCGCGCCGGACGAGGCAGCGGCGGCACCCAACGCCTTAAGCTGATCTTCGCTGCTGCTGGCGGGCAGCCCGGTGATGACGGGGATTTTGTTGGCGGCGCGGCTGCCGATGAGGTAGCCCAAGACAGGATAGAGAACATCGGCATGGCGCAGCCGGTCGGGGATGTTGTGGAGGTGAAAGACGATTTGGCCGCGCCGGTTTTCCGGTAGATGCAGTCCATATTCGGGGGCGCGGCCGGTGATGGCGGCGCAAATGTCAATAAAATCGCCGTAACGGTTGGTGTGGGCACCGAGGACGGAGTTGGCGAAGACGATGGCGTTGCTTTCGGCCCAGGCGATTTGCTGCCCGGTTAACGGCCGTTGTTCCACCTGATAGGGCGCACAGGTCCAAATGGGCGAGCAGCCCATTTGCTGGTAAAGCTGCATCAGGCGGGTGGCTTTTTGCGCTTGAACGGCCGTTCCCTGAAAATGTTCCGGGTGCAGCAAATCAATCGCCCCCACGTTGAGCGTCGTTGGCACCACCGTTTTCGCCCCGCCGTCCACCAGCTTTTGGGCAAAATCAAGCCCCGAATCGCCGTGGTAAAGACAGCCGTCAATGTGCGCCGATTCAATGGGAATGAGTCGCCGCGCCCCAAACACCCGCCCCATCGTCGTCAAAATACGCATGGCGATCTGAACGGCCGTTCCCCGTTCCCCCGCCAGCATCGCCTGCTCTTCCCGGCTCAGTTCCATTTACGCTTCCTCATATAAGAATAGGACGCTGATTTTCCTGATGGAACTGATTTACCTGATTTTCTATTAGCGACGCGGTTGTGCTGGGCAACAACCTTATCAGGAAAATCAGGCAAATCAGCGTCCCATCCTCTTCAATCTGCGCCATCTGCGAAATCTTTGATTTTCTGGGCTGCGGCGGGAATAGGGATGTTGATAACATAAAGCTGGTCGGTATGGTGCGGCCGGAAACCAAGCTTGTGCGCCACACGCAGGCTGGCCTCGTTGTCAGGCGAGGTTGTCCAACTGGGGGTGCGCCCCCGCAGCTGGATGGCGCGGCAGACGGCGGCGGCACAGGCCGACCCCAGCCCCAACCCGCGTGCCTCCGGTTCGGTGGCAATGCCAATGTCTTCGTAGCGGTGGCCGAGGAAGAAGGTGTTGGCAAGGGAGAGCAAACGGCCGTTTCTCCCAAACACCCCCCACCCAACTCCACTCGCCGCCAGCCCCGCCAACCCGCCCCACGTTTTCGCCACCCAACTTGTCTCGTCGCTCAACTGTCGGATCTGCGGCAAATCGGCCGTGGTAAGCTGGCGCACACAGTAACCGTTTGGCACAACGTCCGTCGGCGCGTGGTCGAGCGTCAGAACGACCCGCTGCCACACCTGCAACTCGGGGAAGGCGGCGTGGAGCAGGGGGACAAACGGCCGTTCCGCAGCCACAAAACCGCGCACAAGGCCGTGCAGATCGGCCGGGGCAATATCGCCGGCCGTGCCGCAAAGGGCATAGTTTCCGGCGGTTTCGGCCAAAATGACGGTGGGGTGGGGCCATTGGTTGGTGTAAAAACGGCCGTTTTCCGTCTGCAGCACATGCCAAGCCACCAGCGGCCCCGGCTCGTCGGGCAGAAACCGTTCCCGCAAAGCCGCCGCTTGCACCAGCGTGATCTCAAACAGGCCATTGTTTCCCATACCGCATTGTACCAACAACGCCCCACACCCATCAAATGATACCACCACGCTGTAGGGGCGGGATGACCGGGGTTTACGCTGGCAACGCCGCTGGCCCCATCTCCCGGTCGTCTCGCCCTAGCCCCACCCATCCACACCGCAGACGGGTCACACATGGGCTAGACGACCGGGGTTAACGCTGGCAACGCCGCTGGCCTCATCTCCCGGTCGTCTCGCCCTTGCCCCCACCCATTTATATCGCAGACGGGTCACACATGGGCGAGACGGCGCGGTGAATAGGCCGCATGTTCTCCCTGCGCCAATCCGCGCCATCCCGCCCCTACCCTGTTTCATGGTAATCTACCTTACCGTTTTGATCAGGACAGTGTTACAATACGGGCGCAGTTTTGTTATGATCCAGCAGATGGAGAAAACGGCCGTGAACCAAGCCAACCGCTCAACCAAATTACGCCAGCAAATTAGCCAACACTTCGACGATGAAGAACTTCGCACCCTGTGCGTGGACGTGGGGGCTGATTACGATGACCTGGGTGGACGGGGCAAAAGCGACAAGGTGCGGGAACTGGTGGCCTGGGCGGAGCGACACGGCAAATGGGACGTGCTTGTGGCTGCCGTCCATGCTGCCCGCCCTCATCTGGCCGCCACGGACAGCCAACCGCCGCCCCACCCCGCGCCCCCAACCCCATCGCCCAACCACAACCCCTTTTTTTTCGGCGGCCGCATTACCCACAGCGACCACTTTTTCGGCCGGCAGCGAGTGCTGCGCGAACTGCGGCAGGAGCTGCAAAAGCGCAGCAATGTGTCGCTGGTGGGAGAATCGCAAATTGGCAAGTCGTCGCTGCTCTACTATTTGTACCAGAGCCGGGCGGTGTGGCTGCCCCACAGCACCGTGGCCTATATTGATTTGCAGGGGGTGCTGGATGAGGCCGACTTTTGCAAGACGGTGCTGGCGGCGCTGGGGCAGACGGGCGACAGCCTGCGCCAGCTTAAGTGGGCGCTGAGCGGGCAGGATGTGGTGCTGCTGTTTGACGAAATGGAGCGGCTGGCTGACCCAGACTTTAACCCGCGTTTGCACGATTTGCTGCGGAGCCTGTCGCAGGAGAGCCGGTTGGCGTTTTGTGTTGCCAGCCAGCAGCCGCTGGAGATTGTGTTTGCCCCGCCGCCCGGCCAAACGCTTTCGCCGTTTCACAATGTGTTTGTCAGCCAGCGGCTGGGGCCGTTTAGCGACGACGAGGCGCGGGAACTGCTGCTGACGCGGCTGCGGCCATTTCCTAACCTGTTTAGCCTGGCGGAGATGGCGCAACTGCTGGCGCAAAGCGGCGGCCATCCCGCCCGCCTACAGCGTGCCGCCCACCAGCTTTTCCGTGAGAAAACCACCTGATGGAACCACAACCCCGCTTCCCCACCTACCTTGGACCACCGCTGCCCAAAGTGCTGAATCCGCTCAACCCGCGCCATTATGGGTTGCTGCTGTTCTGGATTATTTTCCAGCCCAGCAGCCTGCTTCACTACCTGTGGCAAGCCGATACTCACCTGTTTTATCGCCGGGAATGGCCAGCCCTGCGTGACAGTTGGCGTGTTCCTGCTTACCATACATTGTATTTACAGTCATTATTGTTGAGCATTGTGTTAGTAGCTGTTACTATAAGTTGGTTCGCCCTCCGGCTACAGGAAACGCCTGCTAATTGGCTTCGCGTGGCGTTTGCCGTGGGGGCTGGCGTGGCGGGTGTCGTAGGGACTGCCGTGGGGATTGGCGTGGCGTTTGCCGTGGGGGGTGCTGTGGGGGTTGGCGTGGTGTATGGCGTGGCGTTTGCCGTGGGGGCTGGCGTGGTAGTTGGCGTGGCGTTTGTCATGGGGGATGGCGTAGCGTTGGCCATGGCGTTTGCCGTGGGGATTGGCGTGGTAGGCATCGTGGAGGTTGGCGTGGCGTTTGCCGTAGTGGGTGCTGTGGGGGTTGGCGTGGCGTTTACTATGGTGGGTACAGTGGTGGGTGGCATGGGTGATGGTGTAGCATTTGGCGTGGCGGTTGCCATGGTGGGTAGTCGGCTTCTATTTTATCCGTTTGAGTTCTTCTTTTCCCTGCGCCTCCACCGTTGGCAAAGACATGCTGCCTTGTGGAGCGATCTGGCCGTTTGGCCGTTGCCACAGACAAACCAACTTCTCCACCACCATCTTGCACAATCTGCACAACCTTATTGGCCTGCTGTGCAAAAAGTGGCTGCCAACCCGTTCCAGCGTGGTCGCTGCCAACGGGCAGTTACCTATTGGTTGGTGAAAAACCATTCAACCCTGGTAAAACTTTACCAACTGGTTGATGCTCCCCAACTTGATGAATATTTGGTTCCGCCAATGGATACCACGGGACGTAGAGAGTTTGGTCACTGGCCGTCCACCAAAGTTGTTTTGCTATATGAAGTGGGGCAGCAGTATGTAAGTGGTGTTGGTGGTGAGGATCCTTTAGAAAAATTTGTTTGGCGGCTCACCCGCCGCTACCGCAATATGGAGCCGACGCCGCTGGCACCGTTAGCGGCACTCCTGGGCGAACTGCTGCATCGCCAGAGCCGCCTGCAGGGAATAGATGTTGCCGTTTTATGTGAGGAAATGCTGGCTCCCGAACGGTATGAGCCAGCCCGCAGCCTGCCTTACGGCGCGGAAATTGCCGACAGCTTTGCCACCATTCGTGCTGCCCTCGGCTACCAGACCATTGACGACCTTGCCACTTGCGCCGCTGCTTTTCGCTGGCTCGATTCGGCTGGGGAGGCGTTGCTGCGCCCCACCGTGGTGGACACTCTGCGTGGGCTGCGCGACATCAGCCAGCACGCTGCCCACTTTAAACAGCGCAGCAACGTGGCGCACCAAACAACCCTGCTCAACCTCGCCGTCGGGCAGCTCAACGAACTACAAGCCTACGTGACAACCCAGGTTCCCCTGCCGGAGCGCGGGCTGCTGGCTCGCGTCGTCGAAATTTGGCAAGACATCATCGCTGCCGCCCAGGGGGAACTGGCTCGCATCTCGCTGCAGCAAATGAGCCGCGCCGAACGGCGGCAAATTATTCGGGCAGAGACCACTGCTGCCCTCTGGGAGCGCCCCGCCGTTCCCTTTGACAACCCCTATATGGCGGGCGACCCCGTTTATCCCCCCCTCTTTGTCGGCCGCCGCGACATTTTTAACCGCATCAGCGAGGTGTGGTCGGCCAAAGCCAGCCCCGACTCTATCATCCTCTTCGGCCACCGGCGCATGGGCAAAAGCAGCATCCTGCGTAACCTCGATCAGGCTGCCCCGCCCGGTAGCCTCATCGTCTACGCCGACATGATGGGCGAAACCAGCTTTGTCGAATCCACCGCCGACCTCCTCTTTACCTTGGCCGACAAAATCTATAGTGCCGTGCGCCAGCAGTACCCCACCGCCGACCTCACCGACCCCGCCCGTGCCGACTACAGTAGCCCCAGCCAGGCGCAGCGGCAGTTTACCCGGCTGGCGAATCAGGTGCAGCCTGTTTTAGGGGACCAAACGCTCATTTTGGCGCTGGATGAGTTTGAGGCGGTAGAAGCGGCGGTGGCGGCGGGCAAAATCGGCCATGAGATTTACCAATTTTTGCGTACCAAAACGCAGGAGCGGTGGCTGACGCTCGTTTTTGGCGGTCTCCACACCCTCGACGAGATGAGCCGTGACTATCAGCAGCCGTTTTATGGCTCCTACACCAATATCCACGTTTCCTATCTGCAAAAAAACGACGCCCGTGCCCTGATTACCAACCCGACAACGGAATTTCAGCTTAACTACGAGCCAGCGGCGGTGGACAAAATCATTGCCCTCAGCGGCGGGCAGCCCTATTTGATCCAGCAGCTTTGCCGCGATGCCGTCAACCAGCTTAACCACGCCATCTTTGACAACAACGAACGGCGCGACGGCATCATCACCGTGGCTGACGTTGAGGCGACGCTGGGGGATGCGGTCTTCCAGCGGGGCATGGTTTATTTTGACGGGGTGTGGCGGCAGACGGAAAACGAGGAGCAGCAACAGATTTTGCAAACGCTGGCGCAGCGGGAGGCAGCATGGTCGCTAGCCGACATGTCGGCGGCCACCGGTTTAACCGAAGCCCAGCTTGCCCCCCTGCTGCGCTGGGCAGAGCGGCAGGATATTTTGCAAAAACAGGGGGAAGCAGAGCCACGCTGGTCGTTTTATGTGCCGCTGCTGCGGCAGTGGCTGGCGCGGCAGTCGTGAGGAAAGATTTATGGCAACGTATATTGCTTTGCTACGGGGGATTAACGTAGGAGGAAACCGCAAGATTTTGATGGCCGATTTGCGGCAGATGTGCGTGTCGCTGGGGCTGCGCGGGGTGGCGACGTATGTGCAGAGCGGCAATGTGGTGTTTGATAGCGACGACAACGACCCGGCGGCGGTGGCGGCGCGGTTGGAGGGGGCGATTGCGGCGATGACGGGGTTTGAGGTAGCGGTGGTGGTGCGCACGCCGGCCGACCTGGCGCGCATTTTAGCCCAAGAGCCATACCCACATGGCGAACCTAAGTTTGTCCACGTGCTATTTTTGCGGGAGGAAGGGGAGGAAACGGCCGTTTCCAACTTCACCCCACCCCCCGGCAGCGACGACGAATACCGCATAGACGGCCGCGAAATCTACATTCATTACCCCAACGGCGCGGGCCGCTCCAAGCTGACGGGCAACTACTTTGAGCGCAAGCTGGGGGTGGTAGGCACCGCCCGCAACTGGCGCACGGTGCAGGCGTTGCTGGCATTAGCCGAAAAAGCCGAACGATGATACGGTTATGGGGTAAGCAACCAAAAAGTGACCAGTCCCGATGGTTGTTTGTCTAAAAAACGTGAACAGTTGGTTTCACAAAGATTTTTTGCACA
Source organism: Anaerolineales bacterium (assembly GCA_020432595.1). Next base: position 9,568 of record JAGQGA010000065.1, read on the forward strand.
GGTAAATAGGAGAAAACCGCATGACAAAAGAAGCATTTGATCGGCAGAAGCGCAGCTTGGGCAGCGCAAAGAAACCAGAGGCGGCTAAGAAACACACGGTAGCGGCGGGTGAATCGCTGGCGGCCATTGCCCAGAAATATTATGGTTCTTCGTCCAAAGAAAGCTGGATGAAGATTTACAACGCCAACCGCTTTACGATTGGGGATAACCCATCGGCCATTAAAGTTGGGCAAGAGTTGACGATTCCCGCATAAGATTAGCGGTAGGGGCGTATTGCATACGCCTTTTACACCCAAACACAAAGCTGACCTTCAACCGGGGGTCAGCTTTTTTTGTGTTTATTTGGAGTTCTGTAGGGTGGCTGGCATATTTGAGGGCGTATGCAATACGCCCCTACCCGATCCTTTTTTTGTTTGGGGCGGCTGATACACCAATTGCGGGGGAAAACGGGGATGGGTGGTGCGTGGTGAAGGTTGCAGAAAACGGCCGTTTTGCTACCCTTACACTCATTAGGCCACAACATGAAGGAAGGAACCTATGAGAGTGATCGTTGATCAAAAACCGATCCCGTTTGCCCCTGGCGACAGCCTGTTGGTTGCCATGCTGCGGGCGGGCGAACACCCCACCGGGGGCGGCTGTCTGTGTCTGGGCGGCGACTGCCCCAACTGCTTGGCAACCGTAGACGGCATTTCTTACGTCCGCACCTGCCAGGTGGCGGCCAAACCGGGCATGGTGGTCGAACGTCACCCCGCCGATGGCTACCCGCTATTACCCGACGACAGCAAGCACCGCGCCGAAGTCCACGCCCACAACCACCATTGCGATGTGGTGGTTATTGGGCAAGGGGAGTCGGGGCGGGCGGCATTGGCCGAAGCGGAAGTGGCGGGCAAGCAGGCGATCGGGCTGGATGTTGCCAATGGGCAAGAGGCGATTGGCATTTACAGCGGGCCGCTGGTGGTGGCGCGAACCGAGGCCGGAATGCTCCACATCCACGCCGAAGAGGTGGTGGTGGCAACGGGGGCGGCGGAAATTCAGCCCGTGGTGCCGGGGTCGGAACTGGCGGGGCTGTTTACCAGCCGGGCGGCCGAACAATTGGCGGCGGCGGGGCTGGATTTGGGTCGGGTTGTAGCAGTCGGCACGCCACCGGTCGGCATTGAATGCGAATTGGCAAGCGGCGACCTGCTGCGGTTTGAAGGGCAGGAAGGGCGCATAACGGCCGTTATTACCCAATCCACCGACGGCAGTGAAAACCGCTACCCGTGTGAAACGGGCGTTGTCGGGCTGGGTCTCTACCCCCGTGATGCCCTCACCCGCATGGGCCACCAGCTACCCGTTCGCGCCGTGGGGGATGCCACCCGCGAGGCCGACATTCCGGCTTGCCCCGGCGAAGGGATCATTTGCCCCTGCTCCGGCGTGTCGGTGGCCGATTTGGAGCGCATTTGGGAGCAAGGCTTTCAGGAAATGGAGCTGGTTAAGCGGGCGACGCTGGCCGGAACGGGAACGTGCCAGGGTGGCGTTTGCACCCCTTACCTCCGCAGCTTTTTGCTGGCAAAGGGGAAGACGCTGCAGCCCGCTTTCACGGCTCGTCCGGTTAACCGGCAGTTGACGCTGGGCGAAATTGCCGCCGGAGCGCACCACCACCCGACGGCTCGCACCGCTTTGGACGGGGAACACCGCCGCTTGGGGGCGAAAATGGAGCGCAGCGGCGGCTGGTGGCGGCCGTGGAACTATGGCGACGTGTGGGCGGAGTATTGGGCGGTGCGGGAAGCGGTTTCGATTATGGATGTTAGCACCCTGGGCAAGATGATTGTCTCGGGGCCGGATGTGCTGGAACTGCTGGAGCGGCTGTATCCGACGAAGGTGAGTACGATCAAGAACGGCCGTTCGCGCTACGTCCTCCTCCTCGATGAGCGGGGCTACGTTTTTGACGACGGCATGATTTGCAAAGACAGCGACACCCAGTACACCCTCACCTTCACCAGCGGCGGCTCCAGCCACGCCGAAATGTGGGTGCGCGACTGGGCCGAAAGCTGGGGGCTGGACGTGCGGATTTTGCTGCAAACCCAGCGGCTGGGGGCGATCAATGTCACCGGGCCGCTGGCAAACGAGTTGCTGGCCCGCGCCGGGCTGGACAACCCGCCCCCCTATTTGGGTCACATTGAGGCAACGGTGGCCGGGGTTCCCTGCCGCATCTTCCGCCTCAGCTTCACCGGGGAACTGTCCTATGAACTGCACCACCCCGTTGAACAGTCGGTGACGCTGTGGCGGGGGCTGCTGGAACTGGGGCAAGAGCTGGGCATTCGGCCGCATGGGTTGGAAACATTGCTCAAGCTGCGGCTGGAAAAAGGCCATATCATCGTCGGGCAAGACACCGACATGGACTCAACCCCGCGCCGTCTGCACCACGAATGGGCGATTAAGCTGGACAAGGCGTTTTTTATCGGCCGGCAGGCGGTGCTGCGTACCAACAAAATTCCGCTAGACAAGCAGCTTGTGGGGCTGGAAATGGTGGGGCAGCCGGCCGGATATGCGCCGCTGGAAGGGGGGGTGATTTGGCACCAGGGCAACTATGCTGGGATTGTGACCTCGGCTACCTATTCGCCCGCGTTGGGGAAGACGGTGCTGCTGGGCTGGCTTTGCCTGCAAGATGGGGAGCTGCCGACTGAGGTGGAGATTGAAGGCAAGACGGCGCGGCGGGTTGAGGTGCCGTTTTATGATAAGGAGGCGAGTCGTGCCAGAGCTTAATCGTTTACCAGCAACGCGAATTGTATCTACAGCATTGGATGGGGCGGTTTGGCCGGAGGATCGGCTGGTGCTGAGAACGGCCGTTGATGAACTGCTCATCATCCCCCCCGTGGCCGACGTGAGCAGCGTCACCAGCCGCGACCCATACGCCATTGTGGTGGAAGATGCCAGCTACGCCGGGGTGTGGCTGGGGGCGGATGAAGCAGCAGCCATTTTGCAGCGGCACTGCGAATGGCGGGTGGGAGAACAGCGACCCCTCTTTACCCAGGGAGCCATCGCTGGGATTGCTACCAAGCTGTGGCTGGAAGCCGACCGCGTGCTGTTTGTCGTCCCCGCGCCGTATGCGGCGGAGTTTGAGGAAAGAATTGTTTGAGCGTAGGGTGTAGGGTGTAGGGTGTGGAATCCACTCCCTACACCCCACTCCCCACTCTCTTCCTAACCTATGAACGAATTTCAAGAAAAACTGGTTCACTTCACCTGGCCGGAGCCAAAAAAGAGCTACGATGTCGTTATTGTGGGGGGCGGTGGGCATGGGCTGGCGGCGGCGTATTATTTGGCGACGCGGCATGGCATTACCAATGTGGCGGTGCTGGAGCGCAACTACATTGGTGGCGGCAATTCTGGGCGCAACACCACCATCATTCGCGCCAACTATGGCATTCCCGAAGCGGTGCGCTTTTACCAGCACAGCCTAGAGCTTTACCAAACGCTGGAGGCGGAGACGGGGCGCTGGATTATGCACCAGGAGAAGGGGATTCTCTGGATGGCGCACAGCGAAATTGGGATGCAGCAGCAGAAGGCGCGGGCGGCGATTAACCGCGCGTTTGGGGCTAAGACGGAGTTTTTGACCCCGGAGGAGATTCTTAAAGTTTGCCCGGAGATTGACCTGACGGGTGGCGGCGTGTGGCCGGTGGTGGGTGGCTCGTATAACACTGAGGCGGCGACGGCGCGGCATGACCGGGTGAATTGGGCGTTGGCGGAAGGGGCGATGATGCGGGGGGTGCATGTGCATCAGAAAACGGCCGTTACTGGCCTGCTCATGGAAGGCAACCGAGTCACCGGCGTGCAAACGGACAAAGGGCCAATTTCGGCCGGCATTGTCATGAGTGCCGTTGGCGGCCACGTCACCTCGCTGGCGGCGATGGCTGGGCTGCGGCTCCCCATTCGCACCCACCCCCTGCAAGCGTTTGTCACCAACCATTACGCCCGCACCTTCCACCCCATCGTGGCCTCCACCAATTTGCTCTTTTACGTTTCGCAAACGGCGCGGGGCGAAATGCTGATGGGGGCGGAGATTGACCCGCAGCCCAGTTACAACTACCGTTCCGACCACCACTTTTTGCAAAGCTGCGCCTTCCGCGCCACCACGCTGCTCCCTTTCCTGCGCGATTTGCGCGTCTTGCGGCAGTGGACGGGTGTCTGCGACATGAGTCCCGACTATTCGCCGATTATGGGCAAAACGAGCGTGGACGGCTTTTACATCACCACCGGCTGGGGAACGTGGGGCTTCAAAGCCATTCCCGCCAGTGGCGAACAGATGGCGCAGCTTATCGCCACGGGCGAAACGCCGGAGATGATCGCCCCCTTTGCCCTTTCGCGTTTTGCTGAAGATCGTTTAATGGCGGATCGCGGTTCGGCCGGCACGCATTAGTTTGGTAATCAGTAATCAGTTATCAGTTATCAGTTGCGGCACTGATTACCGATGACCGATTACTGATTACCAATTACTGAAAAAAATGAGTCTACAAATTCCCTGTCCCCACTGCGGGACGCGACCTGTGCAAGAGTTTGTTTATGGTGAGATTCCGGTGGTGCCGGATTCGATTACCGACCCCGATGCGCGTGATTTGGATCGGGCGTTTATGCGGAGTAACCTGGAGGGGGTGCAAACGGAGGCGTGGTTTCACGTTTTTGGCTGCCGCCGCTGGGTGCGGCTGCGCCGCGACACGCGAGCGGACGTGGTTGTTGACTGATAAATGGTAGGGGCGTATCGCATACGCCCTTTCCTATTGGAATATATAAGGCGTAATAGGTGATCATGATGTTTGATGAAGCGATTGAACAAGCGTTGGCGCAGGATTTGACGATTGACATTACGACGATGGGG
>JAGQGA010000660.1 GCA_020432595.1 Anaerolineales bacterium
TGATCGCATACAGCGACTGGAACAACAACCACCTCGTTGTTGTCCGCGATGTACCCGTGCGTGAATGTAAAGAAAATGGGCATCGCTTTTTTCAGGCACGAGTGGCTCGCTCGTTAGAAAAGCTGTTGGCAGCAGAAAAACAAGAAACAGTGCAACCTGTAGAACTGTTGCAAGTGCCAGTATTTAAGCTGGAAATCGTTTGATTTTGCTTCATTGATGGCTGGCTGGAAAAGTCAGCATTGCAGCGCAAGTCCATTCAGTGGTTCCTAATTACGGCCGGTTTCCCACCACTTTACCTCTCTGTAGCCAGTGAACGGAAAACGGCCGTTTTCCATTTCCCTACTCATAAAACCAATCCCGTCTAACAAGTTTCAAGGAGTCTCTAATGAGCCAAGCTATAGCTGAACCAGTCAAACCCATTCAAACGGGTGCTGAATACATCGAAAGCCTGCGTGGGCGGAAGCTGCGGGTGTTTTTGCTGGGGGAACGGGTGGCAGAGCCGGTGGATCATCCGATGATTCGGCCGTCTATCAACGCCGTGGCCGAGACGTATGATTTGGCGGTGCGGGAGCCGGGGTTAGGAACGGCCGTTTCTCCCCTCACCAACCAGCCCGTCAACCGCTTCCTCCACATCGCCACCAGCCCGCAGGATTTGGTGCTACAAAACAAAATGCAGCGCAAATTGGGGCAGAACACCGGCACCTGCTTCCAACGCTGTGTTGGCATGGATGCCTTTAATTCCCTCTACTCCACCACCTATGAAATAGACGAAGCCCACGGCACGAGCTACCACGAACGATTCAAGGCGTTTGTCACCACCATGCAGCGCCACAACTACGTCATTGGCGGGGCCATGACTGATGTCAAAGGCGACCGCTCCAAAGCACCGCACCAGCAGGATGATCCCGACCTTTACGTCCACGTCAGCCGCCGCGATGAAAACGGCGTTTACATTACTGGTGCCAAGGCGCACCAAACCGGCTGCCTCAACTCCCACTGGCTGGTGGTAATGCCGACGCTGCGGCTGGGGCCAGAAGACAAGGCGTTTGCCATTGTTGGAGCCGTGCCGGTGGATGCCGAGGGAATTACTTATATTTACGGCCGGCAGTCGTGCGACACGCGCAGCATGGAGGGCGGCACGCTGGATGTGGGAAATGCCAACTTTGCTGGGCAAGAGGCAATGGTCATCTTTGAGGATGTCTTTGTCCCCTGGGAACTGGTTTTTATGGATGGCGAACATGAATTTGCCGCCATGCTGGTGGAGCGGTTTACCTGTTACCATCGGCGCAGCTATGTCTGCAAAAGCGGCGTGGGGGATGTGCTGATTGGGGCGGCGGCGACGATTGCCGATTACAATGGCGTAGAGCGGGCTTCCCACATCCGCGACAAGCTGGTGGAGATGACTCATCTGAATGAAACAATTTACGGTACGGGCATTGCCTCATCGTATCAGGCCCACGCCACCAAGTCGGGGGCGTATATTTGCGACGATATGCTGGCGAATGTGTGCAAGCATCATGTGACGAGAATGCCCTATGAAATCGGCCGTTTGGCGCAGGATTTGGCGGGGGGGCTAATGGTGACAATGCCGTCTGAGGCGGATTTGGGCAGCGCGGAAACGGGGGATTTGCTGCGGAAATATTTGCAGGGGCGCAAGGAGATTGCCACAGAAGATCGGTTGCGGATTTTGCGGCTGATTGAGAACATGACGCTGGGGCGCAACGCCGTTGGCTACCTAACCGAGTCTATGCATGGCGCGGGGTCGCCGCAGGCGCAGCGCATCCAAATTGCGCGGCAAATGCAGCTTGCGTTCAAAAAGCAGCTTGCCAAAACGCTGGCTGGCATTGACGATGTGGCGGCGCTAGAGGAGATAGCGGCCGAGCTTGATGGCTATTTTGCGCGTGTGTTTGAGGTGGAGAAGAATTTTTAGACAGGATTTACAGGATTTACAGGATTTTGGTGAATGGTGGGGAATGATTTGGTAGAAATAGCGGGTCAGAAACGATTGAGAGGGTTTAGTAGGGTAAAATAATGGTTTATGAGGAGCTTACACAGAAGATCATCGGCTGTGCTTTTAAGGTGCATAAGGTATTGGGAAGCGGCTATTTAGAAAAGGTATATGAAAATGCACTTTGCCTTGAATTGGCAAAGCAACAGTTGGCTGCTCAACAGCAGGTTCCGCTTACTGTCTACTATGAAGGGCAAAGCGTGGGCGATTTTATTGCCGATATTGTGGTTGAGAGTTGTGTTATCGTTGAAATAAAGGCCATACGAACGCTAAACCAGCAGCATGAAGCACAGGTAGTGAATTATCTGACAACAACGGGGCTAGAAATTGGGTTGCTGATCAACTTTGGGTCTTCATCCGTTGAAATCAAACGCAAATATCGAGACTACAAGCCCGCACGCCATACCAAGCCCTAATCCTGTAAATCCTGTAAATCCTGTCAAAAAAGGAAAACAAAATGACAATTTCAGCAGCAGACCGGTATGAACGAAAGCGGGTGAAGGTGTTGGATAGCGAGATGGCGTATGTGGATGTGGGGGAAGGGGATCCGATTGTGTTTTTGCACGGTAACCCCACATCGTCGTATTTGTGGCGCAATATAATTCCGCATCTAGAAGGGATGGGGCGGTGTTTGGCTCCGGATTTGATTGGGATGGGGGAGTCGGGGGCGAATCCGGCAGGGTCGTACCGTTTTGTGGATCATTATCGCTATCTAGAGGCGTGGTTTGAGGCGGTAGGTGCAACAGAAAATGTGGTGCTGGTTATTCACGATTGGGGGTCGGCACTGGGGTTTCACTGGGCGTTTCAGCACCGAGAGGAGAAGCGGGTACAGGGGATTGCCTACATGGAGGGGATTGTGCGGCCGGTAGAATGGGATGAGTGGCCGGATAGTGCGCGGGGCATTTTCCAGGCGATGCGGTCGCCAAAGGGGGAGGAGTTGGTGTTGGAGCGGAACTTTTTTGTGGAGCGGATTTTGCCAGCGAGCGTGCTGCGGAAGTTGACGGAGGGGGAGATGGCGGTTTACAAACGGCCGTTTCTCCACCCCGGAGAATCACGCCGTCCTACCCTTACCTGGCCCCGCGAAATCCCATTCAATGGCGAACCCGCCGATGTCCACGACATTGTTGCCCGCTACGCCGCTTGGTACGAAATGGCCGACCTGCCCAAG
>JAGQGA010000661.1 GCA_020432595.1 Anaerolineales bacterium
TGCGCCTGACGGCACCGTTGATGTAGTCTTCTATGCCCCAGCCGAGCCGTGCGACCTAACCCTGGCAAGTTGGGGCGAACAGCTTGCCAACGGCAACCTAATTGACCATTGTCGCTATGATGTTTACTATACCTACAGTAAGGATGATAGCCGCTTTAGCCAGCCTGTGCGCCTCAATGAGACCGCCATTGAGGGCGAGCGGTTTTTGCAGGGCGGCGGCTTTTCCCAGCCCGGTAGCCATCTCAGCCTTGTGGCAACTAATGCCGCCGCCTACCCCATTTGGCTGGATAACGGCACTGGAGAAGGGGTGCAGGCGGTGACAGTGCGAATTGAACGGTGAGTTAGGCAAAGCTTTATGGGTTCTTTCGGATCTTGTGGGGTTGACAAATTTGGTACGTGGTACGTGGTGCGTGGCAAATAGGCTCTTTTGACGCACCACGCACCACGCTAAACCTCTAAATGCCCAAAGAGCCGCTTTATGTAGGTCGTTTCCTGAGGTATGACAATGCCACAATTTATGTATCCACTGTTGTTGATTGCTGTGTTTATGGGATTTCTACTTGTGTCTGTGGGTCTCTCAATTTATCTATGGCTGCGCCATTTAGACAAGACCTTTCGCACATGCCCTGAGTGTACCAGACGGGGAGCGGGAGAAATTAAAGAAGTTGTTGAGATAGAGCGCAGCAGTGAGATAGATTATAACCGCGATTGGCCGCGTCTGATTGTGACTAAACATTTTGAAGATCATTATGCGTGTAATTCGTGCGGCCACACCTGGACGCGAAGATTCCACGAAACAGAAGTGAAACGGTATCGGGCACCGGCAAAAGAAATTCAGTAGCCGGTAAATTTTTTAGTTGAAAGCGAGGCGGCGGTAGGTGAGGATGAGGACGAGGATGGAGAAAAAAACGGCCGTTCCTGCCAGCGTAAAAATCGAAGCCGCGCCCCACGTATCGAGAATGAAGCCGCCAACGGGGCCGGCGATGAGGGGGGAGAGGCCAAAGGTAACGGCCGTTAACATAGATTGTGCCGTCGCACTCCATTCTTCAGGGGCTAACTCGCTGACCAGTTTGAGCGTGGTGGGGAAAAAGAGGCCAAAGCCGGTTCCGCGCAAAATGGCAACCGGAACCAGCAGCGTTGGGTTTGTCACCCAGCTATAAGCCAGCACCGCAATGCCAAAGAGGGTGTAGCCCAGCAGCAGCGTGGGGCGGTAGCCCCAGCGTTCGGCCAACGAGCCGCTCAGACGCATGGAGGGTACTTCGGCAATGGCCCCTGCTCCCACCAACAGCCCCACCAAAAATTCGCCGCCGCCAAGCGAAACGGCAAAGATGCCTTCAAAGACGATGAGCATGGCAAAGGCGATGCCCAGGAGAAAGCCGATGACGAGTAAGATGGTAAAGGATTGGTTTTGTAAGAGGGTGCGAAACGGCCGTTCGCCCTGCACTTTTACCCGGCGGTTTGTCGGTTCATCCAACAGTTGGCTGACCAACGCCAGCAGCAAAAAGATGCCGCCAGCAGCAATAAACATGCTGCCAAAGCCAATCTGCTGCCACAAGGCTCCTAAAGCAATGCCAGTTGACGCAACCCCAATAGACCCCCACAGCCGCATTTGCCCAAAGTTCAGCCGATAGCGCCGCGCCATGCTGGTCACAACGCCGTCGCCCAGCGGTTGGATGCAGCCAACGGCCAAAGCTTGCAGTGCAAAGAAGGGCAGAATGGTGACAAAGGTGTGGGTAAACCCCAGCAAATAGATGGCAAGGGCGTAGAGGATGGCGAGAAGCTGTAAAAAGCGGCGGCGCTGATTACGGCTGTCGGCCAATGCCGAAACAAAGGGGGAGGCAACGACGGTGAAGAGGGGGAGGAAGGTGGCGAGGAGGCCGATTTGACGGCCGTTTAGCCCCAACTGCGAAAAGTAGACATTGATAAACGGCACGATGGCGCCAATGCCGCCAAAAAAGACGAAATAAAAAAGCGACCCGCGCCAAAGAGGAGCGCGGGCAGGGATGTTGATGGTTTGTGCCATGCAGAAATACCTATCCTTATCTGGATGAAAAGGATGGAGCATAGCAAAATTTGCGCCAATTGGCGATCAATCGGTTCTGTGTTTAACCTGTGCCAACCACTGCTGCAAGGGTGCCATTTGTTGGCAGTGGGCAAAGCAAGCATCTACAAGCTCTGCTGAAGCCACGATGTTGGGGTTGAGTTGGGGGGCGGAGGCGAACAGCCCTTTGTAGCGGAGTAGGTCGGCGCGGGGGTGGTCTTTGGCAAAGCCGCGTGGGACTTGGGTGTATTGGTCGCCGTGGAGGGTATAAACGGCCGTTTGCAACCCCACCACAATCTCCGCCAACGCACTTCCCCGCGCTTCATCGTCCACTGCTTCACGGTAAGCCGCCAGCATCGCCGGTTCAAACCCATACATCCCCGCATGAATGCCCGCGCCGCTGCCGCTTATGCCAAAATAAAAGCCAGGATTTTGGCTCTTTTTGCCCTGCCCCTCCCAAAAAACAATGCCGATCCAGTTTTTATAGGGGCTTTTGTCCTTGGAAAAGCGCACATCGCGGTAAATACGCATCAGTGAGCCGGAGCCGTTGGTGCGGGTGTCATACTGGACGTTGGGGGCGATGGTTTGCAGCCGCTCGCCCAGAGCCATAATAAACGCCTGGGCGGGTTCAACCAGGGCGGCTTGGTAAATATGTTTGTTGGCTTCAAACCAGTCGCGGTTGTTGTTGTCGTCAATATCACGTAAAAACTGAATGCCTTCGCGGGGGAAACCGGTAAATGTCATGGGAATCTCCTTCAAGATATTTTCTACTATGGTAACGACGAACGGCCGTTTGCCCAAACGACAGTCAACACGATGATTCTTTTGCCTCTTGTAGGGGTGGATTTGTGGTGCGTGGCACGAAAACGCACCACGCACCACGACCGCTTATACGCTACCTTGGCGCGGCAAATGACATTTTAGCCCTTCGTGCGAAGCCACAAACCCCAATGACTCATAAAAACGGATCGCATCAGGGCGCGTTTTGTCAGAGGTAAGCTGCACCATATGGCACCCACGTGCCTCAGCACGGGCAATAGCCCATTCAAACAGCTTGCGCCCAATGCCGCTCGATCTGTATTTAGCGTCAACCCGAACCCCCTCAATCAGTGCCCGCCACCCACCGCGATA
>JAGQGA010000662.1 GCA_020432595.1 Anaerolineales bacterium
GTTTTTGTGGACGGCGACAACCTGAGTGCAACGTCAGCCCCCATGCCTAGTGCCGTGGCTCCCGGCCAGACGGTAGACATCTTTGTGACCATGACCGCCCCCACCACCACAGGCACTTACCGCAGCAACTGGCAGCTTGCCGATGCCGATGGCAACCGCTTTGGGGTAGATGGCTTTCTGGAAAATGCGTTTTGGGTGCAAATTGTGGCTGGTGAACCACCCGCCGCAACTGACCCAACGCCAACGCCTGCTCCTGGCTCGGCCTCAATTGGCGGTGTGGCCTGGCGCGATTTGTGTACCAGCAATGGTACGCCGGCCGCCATTTGTGTGGAAACGGGCGGCGTGTTTCGAGGGGATGGGACATTTCAGGGGATTGAACGGCCGTTAGTCGGCCTCACCGTCACCCTGGCGCAAGGAGCTTGCCCGGCTGTTGGCACCCGCCCCGGCAACATCATTGCCACTGCTCTTACTGGTGACGACGGAACCTATCTGTTTGACGGACTAGACAGCGCCACCTACTGCATTTGGGTAGATGCCTTTAGCCCCGCCAACGTCGAGCTGCTCATCCCCGGCGACTTCACCTGGCCTGCCACCGGCGTAGACCGCTGGACGTTTATCCTTGACCCCGGCGAGCAGGAAGAGCGGATTGATTTTGGCTGGGATGATTTTGATGATTAAAGACGTGGGGTGTGGAGAGTGGGGCGTTGGATATTCTCCACTCCCCACTCTCTACACCCCACTCCCTACACCCTACTCAATCCACGTCTCATGCACGTGGAGCCACTTCACCCCGTTGGGTGCGGCGGGGTCTTGCTGAAAAACGGCGGTGCTAAGACGTGAAGTGATGGCACCGCCGATTTCTTGCCACTCTTCATAGGTGGCAATGGCGATGTCGCCGTGCTGCTGTTGAAGCTGGAACTTTTCAATCCAGATGCGGAATTGGGAACGGCCGCTATGCTCCCCGCGCAGCCCGTTCATCAGGGTGTGGCGGTCGGTTAAACGGCCGTTTGGGCTAACCAGCCCAAACGCCTCCCCCACTGCCACCGTCGCCCGCGCAAACGCCTCATCGCTATTGGGCAAACGGCCGGCAAACCATTCCTCAAAAAAATGATGAAAATCTAAAATTTCCTGCTGGCATTGTTCCTTCATTATTTCTCCTCATATAATAACTTAGATTGACGAGGGCGTATATGCTACGCTCTTTTGGCTTGATTAGACACATATTTGCTTGGAGGAACAATGGCAACACCTGATTTAGTGGGCATCATTGTGCAAGATATGGGTAGGGCACTGGCGTTTTACCGACTGCTAGGGCTGGAGATTCCGACTGAGGCAGACGCAGAAGCACACGTAGAGTATAAGACACCCGGCGGCTTTCGGCTGGCGTGGGACACGGCGGCACTCATGGAAAGCATTCACGGTGCATGGCACCCACCCACCGGCCACCGCATGGGCATGGCCTTTTTGTGCGCCAATGCCGCCGAGGTTGATGAGATATACAACAACGTTACCGCCGCTGGATATGAAGGCCAAAAGCCACCCTGGGATGCGTTTTGGGGGCAACGGTATGCGATTGTGGTTGACCCAGACGGCAATTTAATTGATCTCTTTGCCCCTCTTTGATGGGACGCGGACGAACGCGGACAAACGCGGATGAATTTGGGAAATTTGTACAATCGTTGATTTTCATACGTGGTGCGTGGTGCGTCATAAGTACGCACCACGCACCACGTACCCATTTCCCCCACCACACAGTAGTCGAAGTCCCCCGTAAATCCCCCGTGAAACTGGGAACCAAAACGGCCGTTTTCCCGTTTAATAAATGTGTGTGGCGGAAAATTTGTTGTATCGTCACCGTATTGTTAATCAGAAGAGGTATCTGTCTTGAACACCAAACCCTTGTTTTCAACCCAAATCGGCACCCTTGCAGCCCTGCTGCTACTTGTTTTTGCCACCGCTTGCGGGGCGCTGTCTCCCGAACCGGAAGCCACGCTCACGGTTCCCACGCCTATCACCGATGCCGGGCAAGCACTGCCCACGGCTGCCGCACCACCCCGCGCTATCCCCACCTCCTTCCCCACAGTGCCCTCACTGCCGGCCGTCACCGCCACGCCAGCCCCACAGCTTGACCCAGTGCAAGATGGCAACGCCACGGCCACGGCGATGGCCGAACAATCCTCGCCGCTGCCAACGGTCGTTCCGCCCGTCACCCCCAATAACAGCTACCGCGTGGCCTTTGTGGAAAGCAACGACGTGCTGAATGTCCGCAGCGGTGCCGGGGTCAACAACGGCGTGGTGGGAACATTGGCGGCCAGCGATACGGGGATTACGCTCACGGGGGCCACGGCCCAGGTAGCTGGCTCCACCTGGGTGGAGATGCAAAAAGGGGGAATGCGCGGCTGGGTAAACGGCCGTTTTCTCACCCCCATGCTCAACGAAACCGATTTTTGCAGCAGCGAGGCCGTGGTGGAATTGGTGGAGGGGTTAAAAACGGCCGTTGGCAACCGAGACAGTGCGGCACTGGCGCGGCTTGTCCACTCCGAACGCGGTCTGCGCGTCCGCACCAGTTGGTGGAACCCCGAAGTGCGTCTGAGCCGCAGCGATTTGGGCACCATCTTCAGCAGCACCACCAGCTATGATTGGGGTGTCCATGACGGCAGCGGTCTACCTTGGGTTGGCTCCTTCACAGAACAAATCCAGCCCATGCTGGTTCAAGACCTCATGGCGGCCGACGAAAGTGCCTGCAACACCATTCTCCACGGCAGCACCGCTGGGCTAGTCCGCCTCCCCGATGGCTACGAAGCGGTTAACTTCTACACCCTACAGCGCACCCCCGCTCCCGATGCCATCGAATTCGACTGGGGCAGTTGGGTCATCGGCATCGAGCAAAGAGACGGTGGTCTCTATCTCAGCTACCTCGTCCACTTTGCCTATGAAATTTAGCAGGTAACAGGTGGCAGGTGGCAAGTTTTGTTGGCAAACAGAACCTGTTACTTGTGATACTATCGGGCATTCCATATTTGGCTGACACCACCCGGCGCTAAAGCCACCGGGCTACGAAACAACGCCGGATAAATCCGGCTGAGGGCGTGCCAGCCCGATTTATCGGGCGTTGTTTAATAGACGGGCGATTTATCGCCTGTCGAAGTCGGCAATCCAGACGTTTG
>JAGQGA010000663.1 GCA_020432595.1 Anaerolineales bacterium
GTCTATTTTAACCTTTCATAATTTAGGGCAGGCGTTTGGAGCCAACGATATTTTTGCCGGGCTAACGGCCAGCGTGCCACCGCAGGCCAAAATTGGCATTGTGGGACCAAACGGCATTGGCAAAACGTCGCTGCTGCAAATTTTGGCAGGGCTGGTGCGGCCCACAAGTGGCGGGGTGCAGGTGGCAAAAGGAACGGCCGTTGGCTATCTGCGCCAGGAAGCCATGCACGCCTTTCGCCAGCCCCACAACACCGTCTACGACGAAATGCTCACTGTGTTTGCCGACCTGCGCGACCTGGAAAGCCATCTGCGCCACCTGGAAGCGCAAATGAGCCGTGGCGACTTCTCCGCTGCGCTACTGGATCGGTATGGGGCGTTGCAAGAACAATTTGAGCTGGGCGGCGGCTATGAATACGAGGTACGGATTCAGCAAACCTTAGATGGGCTAGGGTTTAAACGGAAGCATTGGCACATGCCGCTGGCGCACTGCAGCGGGGGGCAAAAAACGCGGGCACTGCTGGCGCGGCTGCTGCTGGAACAGCCCGACCTGCTTATCCTTGATGAACCCACCAACCATTTGGATGTGGCGGCACTGGAATGGCTGGAAGGGCATTTGCGAACATGGGCGGGGGCGCTCCTGATTGTTAGCCACGACCGCTACTTCTTGGATCGGGTGGTGGACACCATTTGGGAGATGGGTCGCGGTGGCATTGAAAGCTACCGGGGCAACTATTCGGCCTATTTGACCCAGCGCGAGGAACGGTGGACGCTGCGCGATGAAACGTTTCGGGCAACACAGGAAAATTTTCTGAAAAAGTTGGATTTCATCAAACGCAACATTACCCGCGCCAGCAGCAGTGACCGCGCCCAGGGTGAACTCAAGCGGCTGGTGCGGGAGGTAAAAGCAGTGGAAGTAGGCGGAACGGCCGTTTTGGAAATGGATTGGTCAAAGTTTGCCGCCGAAATGGGCGTATCGGGTACCAGATGGAACGTCAGCACGCTAGAACAAAAGATTAAAGGGTTGGAAAACCCCAACCCGCGCTCGCAGCAGATTCATATGTCGCTGGCGGTGGGGGGAAAAAGCGGCCGTTTGGTGCTGCACAGCAACGGGTTGCGTGTTGGCTACCCCAGTACTCCCTTGTTTGCTGTGGATGAAATCAACCTGTATCGGCAGGAGTGTGCCGCGTTGATTGGCCCCAATGGGACGGGCAAAACAACCTTTTTACGCACGCTGCTGGGGCAAATACCACCGCTGTCCGGCTCTCTGCAAACGGGCATGGGGGTAAAAGTGGGCTATTTTGACCAGGCACACCGACAGCTTGACCTGGAGCGGTCGGTGCTGGATGAATTGCTCAGCCACCGCAATCTGCCCATTGGTGAAGCACGCAACCATCTGGCGCACTATCTGTTTCGCGGCGACGACGTGTATAAGCTGGTCAAATCGCTGAGTGGCGGGGAGCGCGGCCGGCTGGCGTTAGCCATTTTGGCACTGCAAGATGCCAATTTGCTGCTGCTGGACGAACCCACCAACCACCTTGACTTGCCAGCGCAGGAGGTGTTGCAAGAAGCACTCCAACAGTTTGATGGGACGATTTTGCTGGTGACACATGACCGCTATTTGGTGAGCAAATTAGCAACCCAAATTTGGGCTTTGGAAGGCAGCCCCAAGCAGGGCTACCATTTGCGAATCCATGAAGGAGATTATCAATCGTACCTAGCGACCAGGTAGTGCGGGAGGGAGATGAGAAACGAGATTGACAAACGGCCGTTTCCCCCTCATAATAATTTTCACAACCAAATAGTTGATCACCCTCCGAGAGGAGTAAGTGGGCACGCCGTTGAAAGAGAAGATGGGGCCAATGAGCTGAAAGCCCCCGCACACCAGCACCCACCGAATGTCGCTCGGATGCAATGCCGAAGAACGTCGGAGATTGGCGATTAAAGATTGAGGTACGTTTGACCAAATATCTCCAATCCCCAGTCTCCCACCAGTAGACCGGCACGGGTAAGCCCGTTACTGCTGCTCCCGTTCGGCCACATGGCCCGCCGGGCAAAAGGGCGGCTGTAGCGTAAGCCATAGCCGAATTGAGGTGGTACCGCGGAAAGTCAGAAGCTCTTCCGTCCTCAGTTTTATAAGCTGGACGGCTGGGCTTTTTTGTTGCCCACTGTCTTTAATCCAGTAATCAGTAATCGGTTATCAGTTAGTCAACCGATTACCGATTACCGAAACAGAGGCAAAACATGACTTTACCAAAGCGATACAACCCCAAAACGCGGGAGCCAGAATTGGCAGCGTGGTGGCAGCAGCACGGCATTTACCAGTACAATCCCGATAGTGACGCGCCGCTTTATGCTATTGACACCCCGCCCCCCACCGTGTCCGGCCATTTACACCTTGGCCACACCTACTCCTACAGCCACACCGACTTTATGGCGCGGTATTTCCGAATGCGCGGCCACAACGTGTACTACCCAATGGGCTACGACGACAACGGTCTGCCAACGGAGCGGCTGGTGCAAAAGTGGGAAGGCATCACGGCGCAAGATGTGGGGCGACCCGCGTTCATTGAAGCGTGTTTGCGCGTCAGCGAAGAGGCAGAGAAGGAATACCAGGCACTGTGGCAGCGGTTGGGGCTGTCGGTGGATTGGCGTTACACCTATCGCACCATTGACGACAACGCCCGCCGCCTATCGCAGTGGTCGTTTGTGGATTTGGCGCGGCGCGGGCTGGCGTACCGGCAGCAGGCTCCGGCGATTTGGTGCCCAGAGTGCCAAACGGCGATTGCCCAGGCTGAAGTAGACGACTTAGTACGGCAAAGTGAATTTGTAACACTGCCATTTAGCCTGCCCGACGGCTCCATACTGCCCATTGCCACCACGCGGCCGGAGTTGCTACCTGCCTGCGTAGCGGTGTTTATCCACCCAGACAATAACAAGCTAAACCATTTGATTGGACAAACGGCCGTTACTCCCCTTTTCCACCAGCCCGTACCCATCCTGGCCGACCCCGCCGCCGACCCGGACAAGGGGACGGGGGCGGTGATGTGCTGCACCTTTGGCGACACGGCCGACGTGGGTTGGTGGCGCACGCATAAGCTGCCGTTGATTGAGGTGTTGGGGAAAAACGGCCGTTTGCTCCCCACCGCTGGCTGCTTTGCCAACCTC
>JAGQGA010000664.1 GCA_020432595.1 Anaerolineales bacterium
TCTCGTTGGGGGTGTAGACAATCCCCAGCCGGTCGGCAGCCTTGGGGTTATACGCCTTGTAAAAGTTCTCATACAGCACCTTCAGGAACTTCTGCTTCTCCTGATGGTTGTAAATTTGCGCCGCCCGCGCCTTAATCGCCTGCGTATAGCCAGCGATTTGGCCGTCAATCTGCCGCCGCACCTGCCCCTTGTAAAACGTCCCCACCACCGTGCCAAGCTCATGGGCAATAATGTTTTCGCGGTGAAACTGCGGCTCATCAAAAACGGTGACAAAAATATCCTCGGTCAACACGTGCTGCACCATCATCTCGCGCACGTCGCTCATCTCCATGCTGGGGTTAATCGCCTCTTGGCACAGCTCCAAAAAATCCTTGGCCTCCTTCTGAAACCCCTTGTTGCGCTCATACTGCTCCCGAATCAGCCCGCGCAGCGTTTCGCCCAGCGCGGGAATGTCGCGGCTAAAGTTTTCGATGGCCTCACGGAATTCGCGCACCTCGCGGCTTTCATAGCTGACAAAGCGGGTGAGGAGGGCATCGAGGGCGGGGGCATCGAGCAGGCTGACGCGGGCGACTTCGGTGCTGTTTTGGTAGAGAACGGCCGTTTGTGTGTCCTCAAACAGCATATTGTTGGCCGGGTACCCCTTCGCCAGCTTGCTGGCAATCTCCGTATCCAGGTCATCGGCCTCATCCTTCGCCTCCCAGTACCCCCAATCCTGCCGCAGCGCATCCTTGAGCGTGCCGTCGGGATAGACAGAACGGCCGTTGCGGGTGCGGTATTCCAGTTCGGCAATCAGTTCCAGGTTTTTCTGCCGCGCATATTGCTCCAGCAGGTCTTGGAACGGTTTACGAACGGCCGTTTCCTTGCGGCTGCCGCCATAGCGAATAATCTTGTCTACCTGGGCATGGTACTGCTGGATAAGCTGAATGGACATATGAACCTGATTCCTTGTGGCCGGTGGGCATGATGGCTGATTATACCGTAGAAGGGAGGTGGAGGAAAAACGGCCGTTTTCGTCCCAAGATCACTGACAAATACCCCTGTGTGCCCCAACATAAACCGGCCACTTCAGTGTTGTTTTGTCGTGACCGTGATACTATAGTCTTATATGTTTGTGATTTGGCGCATTTGGAGATTTACCATGAGACGATATTCCTATATCATAAGATCGAAAAACAACTTTAGATTCTGGACTCCAGCATTGCTTTTACTCGCAGCAAGTCTAATTGTTATTCTGCACCCCCCGGCGGTCGTGCAAGCCGCACCGTCTAACCCCAGCGTAGACTTCCCCTGGAATGTGACAAATAGCGGTACCAACTGGTGGAGTGTCACCACTTTGCAACAGGTGCAAGATGCCTTTAACGCCGCACGAACCTTTGAGAACAACGATGCTAATACCAGTGGTCAGGCTTATGTGCCCATGCCCATGATGAATCTCACGGGTGCCTTCACATTGGCGCAATGGCAAGCCCTGTCTGCCGGTGAACGCGCCCTCTGGTTGTTAAACGATGAACGTGTTGCCCGCGATCTGCTGCCATACGAAGGCGTTAACAGCGCGGTGACAACGGTGGCGCAAGACTATACCCAATGGCTGTTAGACAACAACCAGTTCGACCACAACCTCACCGGGCTGCTTGGCGGCCGGCTTGATGCCCAGGGTTTGACCGGGCAATATAGCAGTTCTGGGGAAAATCTAGCTGTCCACGGGACTGCCGTTGATTTTCCCGTGGCGCTGGCCGTGTATAACTGGAATTACGACGACAGCAGCTCTGCTTGGGGACACCGCGAAAATGATTTGAATGATAGTTTAGTCAATAACACGGGCAGCGCAGGGTCAGAGGGTTTGATAGGTATCGGTCTTGGCACCAAGCTAACCGGCTACAGCTTCCCTGGTTGTGGTAGCTGTCCGTGGGAACCGGCGATGATTGTAACCTTTGATTGGATTGACCCCTCAGTTGAGATTAACAATTGTACTGCGCCAACGGCACCAACGGCCGTTAATATAAGCCGCACAGGTAACAACGTCGCCCTCACCTGGTCTGGCGGCACCGCCTCGTTATATGAACGCTGGCACGCCGTCAATAATCCTTATTTCACGCCTGGGTCTTCCTGTACCGGCAACTGTGCTGCCAATGCCACTTCTGGGCAAAACACAGGTTTGGCATCCACGCCGGGCACCAACTACTTCTATCAGGTTGTGGCAGCCAATAGCTGTAATGTGAAAGCCACTGCCACCAAGCGCGTGGGTGATTTTAGCTTCGCCATCACACCCGGCACCGCGCCACCCTCATCCGATCTGTTCAGCGATAACATGGAAAACGGCAGCAGCAAATGGATCGTTAGCCATGCTTTGGGAACGGACGATTGGGGACTCGGCACCGCTAACCCACACAGCCCCACCCATGCCTGGTTTGGCAATGACGTAGGCAATCTATCTGACCAATTCCTGACCATGGCAACGGCCGTGACACCCAGCAGCAGTTCCGTCTTAACTTTTTGGCACCAGTATAACCTTGAAAGTGGTTATGATGGCGGCGTTGTGGAAATATCACTTAATGGGGGCACCACATGGACTAACTTGGAATCGCAAATCACGCTGGGTAATTATGATGCTTCAATTTCTACAGGCTTCAATAGCCCTATCGGAGGTCAACAAGCGTTTACGGGTACCAGCAGTGGTCAAAAAGAAACAAAAATAGCACTTGGGAGCTTCAGTGGCAGCAGCGTGCTTATTCGCTTCCGCCTAGCTACCGATGATTTTAACGAGGGCGATGGCTGGGATGGCTGGTACATTGATGATGTGACGATTTCGCAGTAGATGCGAACGCATGTACGCTGGGTGCGGTGATGTTAGAGATGCTTTGGCGCACTCAATGCAGGCTCTCGGCATGACACGGGGTTCTGGTCATTTTGTGTAGCCGAGCTTTCCAAAGCTCGTTCTTTGGCCTAAGCAAAAGAGCGAGCTTTGGAATCCTCGGCTACAGAGTCGTCATGTCATTGATAAACGGCCGTATTCACACAATGTTTTAACCGTTCCCCCTGCACCCCCAATAGCAGATTTTCCACCGCCAACTCCGCCATCGCCCGGCGCGTGCCGTTGGCGGCTGAACCAATGTGGGGGGTGATGAAGCAGTTGGGCAGGGCGTAAAGGGGATGGTC
>JAGQGA010000665.1 GCA_020432595.1 Anaerolineales bacterium
CTTGGCGTCTTGGTCTTTGGCCTTCTCGTGAATCCTGGCGCTGGAACTAATTCTGTCAACAACAACTTCGCCCACCCATAGCCCACAACCATCTTTACAGCCACCGAAAAACCCATTACCATATGGCCGATGAGTAAGCACAACGGGTCAATGGGCAAACAAAAGCCAGCCGAAGAATTGAGCATTTCCGAATTGGAGCAGTTGCTGCGGGAAAAGAAGGCGGTGCAGCGGGATGGGCGGTTGGAACGGTTGCGGAAAAACGGCCGTTTAGTGCAACACCCCACCCTTGCCCCACCGCCTGTTGCTCCCCCACCGCTCCCCCGCGTCATGGCTCAGCCTACCGGAGCTTTGCGTCATTACACCCTTGATACCGATGAGGCCAAGTCTGAGGCCACGACCTCAACTAGACGCATCCGGTGGCGTTGGGTGTTAAACAAGGTGCTGCTGGCGGTGGAAATCCTGGCCGTATTGGGTCTGGCCGTAGTTTTGTGGGGTCTGTGGGCCACCAACGAGGAGTTAAACCAAGAGCTGGCGCAGGTGCAGCGGCAAGAGAGCCAGGCTGTGGCACTGCCAACGCCGACGGCAACGCCTATTATTGACCTTGTTGTTTTGCCCAGTGGTCATAAGCCCCCCATTGACGGCCGGCCGCCCGAACCCGGTGAAGCGGGCGACATCCCTGCCCATCTGCTGCCCGCCGTTCAATCGTATCAACCGCCGCCCGTGCCTACCCCCAGCGCCGAGCAAGCCCGTCGTATCCAAATTCCGGCCATTGGCGTTGACCACCCGGTGGTGCAGGGGGACGATTGGGAGCAGCTTAAAAAAGGTGTGGGGCAGCACGTTGGCTCGGCGCAGGCTGGCAGCGAAGGCAACCTGGTGCTATCGGCTCACAACGACATTTACGGCGAGATTTTCCGTTACCTTGACCAGCTTAGCGTTGGTGATGAAATTATTGTTTCGACTGAACGCCAAAGCTATACCTATGTGGTGCGTGAACTACAGGTGGTGGAGCCAACCGACGTATGGGTGATGGCTGAAACGGATCATGCCAGTGTGACGCTTATCTCTTGCTATCCTTTCCGGGTTAACAACAAGCGCATTGTGGTTTTTGCCGATTTGGCGGTGGGAGATACTTCGTAATCTGGTTGCCGACGCGGCTATTTCTTGTTAACGTTAGGGACATTTTAAAAACGGCCGTTTAACGGCCAAACGAGGAAATATGGCAAAAGCAAAAAGAGTTCAGCGTGTACGTGAACCACGTGTGCGTGAACCACAAGCAGCAGCTACAGAAGCCCAGCCAGCCGCAGAAAAGAATAAGCGACTTAGCAGTACCGAGCAGTTCCAACAAGAATATGCCTATGTGCTGAAGGATTTACGCTTCATTTTTGCGCTGGCGGGCATCATGTTTGCTCTGCTCGTTATTATCAATCTGGTTTTGCGTTAAATGCTAGGTAGAAGGTGGAAAACGGCCGTTTTCCCTCTAAATCTGTTTGACGCTCCCCCCGCAGTTGTGCTATCATTCGCCCGTATTTCGGCTCATTGAGCCGAATATTTTTGTCTGAATTTGCCGAAAACGGCGCTAGTTATAAGAAAAAGCGAGGCATTATTAAAAGAGCAAAGCGTAAACCTGTAAGCAAACCAACCGGCCCAGAATACCGTATCAACAACCAAATTCGGGTGCGCGAGGTTCGCTTAATTGATCATACCGGTACAAACCATGGTGTCGTTACCGTTGAAGCGGCGCGTGACATTGCGCGGAATGCTAACCTTGATTTAGTTGAAGTAGCACCTAATGCTGACCCGCCAGTGTGCCGTATTCTGGATTATGGCAAGTTTGTTTACGAACAAACTAAAAAAGAGCGCGAAGCACGCAAACGGCAGCAAAAAGTAGAAATCAAGACGATTCGTCTGACACCACGTACCGACGATTTTCACCTTGACATTGGCATCAAAAATGCTCGTAAATGGCTTGAAGAGGGCAAAAAAGTCAAGTTTATGGTGCGTTTTAAAGCCCGAGAAATTTCTTATCCCGAACTGGGACAGCAAGCTTTGGAAAAGATTGCTGAAGAGCTAAGCGATATGGCTACCGTCGAGCAACAGCCTGTTCTCGAAGGATGGCGTATGACGTTGCTTATGTCTCCAGGGAAGGAAAAGTAAACCGGCTTGTACAACCAGGTTGAAAATGTGTGAGAAGAAGCCCGTCAGGGCTTTTTTCATGAGGGATCTATCATGCCAAAGGCAAAAACCAAAAAATACAAGATCAAAACCTACAAAGCGGCTGCCAAGCGCTTCCGCGTGACGGGTTCTGGCAAAATTATGCGTACAAAGGGGGGCAAAAGCCATTTGCGTCGCCGTACTTCCAAGCGCGTTAAAGCCAAACTGTCAACGATGTTGGAAGTGACCGCAGCTGGCGACCGTCGCCGTATCAAGCGGCTGGCCCCCTACTTGTCCAAGTATAAGGCCAACCCACCGGCATAATAAACTATTTCAGGCACCCGTGTGCCTGAGTCAATCGCTGCCTGGCCTCGGTCAACCGGCTTGAGTGTCCAGCGCCATCTAAAATGCGAGGTATTGCACCATGAGAGTAAAAGGCGGAACGGTTACACGCCGTCGTCACAAGAAAATTCTGGATATGACCAAGGGCCAATGGGGGACACGCAGCAAGCTGTTCCGCCGGGCCAACGAAGCGATGATGAAATCGTACTGGTACGCTTACCGCGACCGGCGCGTTCGTCGTCGTGAATTTCGCAGTTTGTGGATTGCCCGTATCAACGCGGCAGCCCGCGCTAATGGCATGAGCTATAGCCGACTCATTCACGGCCTGAAGCAAGCAAATGTACAGTTGGATCGTAAGGTCTTGGCCGACATCGCTGTGCGGGATGCGGCTGCCTTTGCGGCCATCGTCGAAATTGCTAAAGGTGCATAGCGCCTAAAAATTATTTTTTGCCCTCAACAAGCCGAAACGCCACATTCGCCAATGGATGTGGCGTTTTTTTATTCATAGGCAAAGCGTTGGTTGGGTATGGTTGCCCATGCCCTTGCCCTTGAGTATTATCCACTAATTATGAGTGCAACAGCCCGCTCGCGGCGTAAAACGGCCGTTTTTCCCCCCATCACCTGGCCTCTTCTCATCTTGCTTGTCGCCGCAATTTT
>JAGQGA010000666.1 GCA_020432595.1 Anaerolineales bacterium
GAGGTGGCTAAAGGTGTGGGCGGCATCGGGGCCTTCGGCAAAGTCGTCTTTGCGGGTGATGTTGTAGTAGACGCCTTTGACGTTGGCTTGGTTGTTGTACCGGTTGCCGTGGAGGGTGAGGGAGAAAACGGCCGTTTTTTCCACCCCATCATTGATCGGCTCCACCAATGCGCCGGGCGTGGTGCCATCAAATGCTGCCCAACTGCCAAACGCTTTTAAGACAGTCGCCCGCCCCTTGCCAGCAAGCATTACGCTGGCACGAAGCCGGACGGCTCCCGTGCAGTTAAACGTGCCTTCACTAAGCTGCACCAGCCCGCCCACGCTACTCAAATCCTGAATGGCCTGGTTGATCTCTTGCTGATCGGCCGTTCCGTCGCATTGGTAATGGGCCACCTCTTTGAGGCTATCGGGGGCATTGGCGGCGGCTACTAGAATAGATTGAACACCAGGCGCAGTGCGGACAATGGGTAAATAAATTTGCTCGTTGGTGGGTTCGTCTGCGGCGGCAAATGTGGCGGCTCCGACAGAACTGCCGAGGGCGGCAATGCCGAGGTTGTGGAGGAAGGTTCGTCGGTTCATGCGGTTTGCTTATTGCTGGTTGTTTTCCTTGAGGAAGGCAGTTAACCACAATGATTCGGCCTCACTCAAAGGGGTGTCTGGCGGTTGGCTATAGTCAATGAGCAGGTCGTAGCCGCCAACATCGTAGCAGCGGTTGAAAACGGCCGTTAAATCCAGCACCGCATCCTCATCCGGCGGTCGTAGCGGGATGCGGCAGCGTGGCAGACGTTCTTTGAGCGGGATGGCATACAGTTCCAACTCCCACCGTTTATTGGCGCGGCTAATGTTGACCAGATAGCGCCAGTCCGGTGGACGGGCGATGACCACATTGCGAGCCAGCACCGTGCTGCGCCCATAGCCCAACAGGTCAATTTCAACCAGATTGGCGGCTGTTTTGAGCAGTTCATCCTGTTTGGCAAGATATTGGTCGCGGCCATCCCCCACCTTGTTGGCTGGACTTAGCACCTCAATGAGCGTAACCACATCCCCCGTGTCGCGGTAAATGATTTCAATATACGGCACATGCCGTTCTTCATCAAAATAGGCCACAATTTGCGGTTCATCTACAGTGGCTGTGGCAGCAGCATAGGCTGGTGTCGCTTCGCGCAGCGATTTGGTTAGTAGCACATCTGGCACATAGCGGTTGCCAGTGGTAGCCAGTTGGATGCGTTCGCCAATTCGGGCAATGTATTTTGGCCGTATTTGTGGCTGTAGCGTTTCGGATATATAGGTAATGAGACGCTGATGCAGGTCAGGCCATAAAGCGCGTTCTTCAAGATATGGATCCATGCCGGGAAAAGGGCTGGGCATAAGTCAACACCTCCTTGGGGCAGTATAACACAGATGCCCATTGAGAAGTTCAACTTCTTTTGAGAAGTTGAACTTCTTCCGTAAATTACGTAATTAGAGTTCGTTACCGCATCTGCTCGCGGAGTTCAGAGAGGAGGGTGGCGACATCGTAATCGGGGTGGAGGTGGAGGAGGTCGTATAGTTCAACAGCGAGGCGAACGGTGCTGCGGATGGACAAACGGCCGTTTCTCATCCCCAACGCCAACTCCTCTGCCGCCCCCCGCCGCACCTGCCGCTGCCGGTCGGCCGGCTCATAGCCATATGCCAGCGCGTGGTAATGCAGCGCCTTTTCCAAAAACTGCCCAATCTCCTGCGGCGTGTGGTGCGGCTCCAGCAGCAAAATTTGCTCGGCATCCAGCCACTCCTCCAGCGGCATTCGGTTATCGCTATGAGTGACGGTAAAGAGGAAAAAGAGCGACTGCCCTTGCCCATAAGCCGGTGGGTACGCCCGCCAGCGGTGCTGCGGCAGCGAATCAGCATTGATGCGGTTTTGCTGTTCGCGCAGGGCGGCATAGATCACCGCGCTAAAAAACTGCCCCGCTTTCGGCCGTTGGTAAGGGCGCAGCAGCGAATAGCTTTCGGCCTCGTCAATCAGCACACACAGCCCGCTGTAGTTTGCCAGCCGCGCCAGGGCGCTGACCCCGCTCAACAGGTAGGCAATTTGGCGGGCGTTGTGGCCGACTTTGTAAATAGAGGGGAATTTGCTGCCGCGTGGCATCGCCTTGTTCATCGTTGCCACGCGCCGGCCGCCCATCAGCCACTCTTGCCACCGCTTGCGCTGACGCGACGAGGAGGTGTTGTTTAACGCTTCCAACGCCACCACCAGCGGGTCAAGCTCGGCCGGGGAGAGCGTAGCCAGCTTTTCCCGCACCTCTGGTTTTAGGCCATGCTGGGTTAGCAGCGGAGCCAAGCCGCGCTCGTCGGTGTCGGGGTAGCGCAGGGTTTGCATCAGACTGCTGTAAATTTCGAAGGAGCGGTGGGGGGGCAATTCTTGCAGATCTAAGCTGGTCGTGGCGACCAAAAAGTTGCGCGATAGGGCATCTTGGGCCGTGAGTTCAACAATGTGGCTTTTGCCAAACCCATATTCGCCAACAACGGCAAACGCCGAGCCGCCCGTCTGGTGCGCCTTGTTTAGCCCAGCAACCAGCGTTTCGCGCTCGGTTTTAAGCCCAATGGTAAGGTCGCGGACGTGCTGGGCGGGGGCAATGCCGGTGCGGAGGGCTTCGATGAGCTGCCGCGCTTCAAACTGATTTTGCGGCATGGGGGTGATGTCGGGAACGATAAAAATGGGGGCTGGTTCTTTCATAACGGGTTCATTTTGGCCGCTAAATTCGTGGCGGGGGCGGCGGAAGCGCAGGCCGCTGTCGAAGCGCACCAGCCAGTCGTTGCCGTTGCGGTAAAGGGCGACGATTTGGCCGGAGCCGAATTGGGGATGGTGGACGAGTTCGCCAATCATAGGGATTGGAGATTGGAGGTTGGAGATTGGAGAGGGTGAACAATCTTCAATCTCTAATCTCTAATCTCTTCTTTTTAAAACGGCCGTGTTTCGCCGCCACTCAGTTCATCCACCTGGCCGCGCATGATTGACATGGCTTCTTCTTCGGTGAGGGTGTGCTGCTGGCCGTGCTGCTGGCGGAAAAGTTCGGTGACGAAGGCTTTGACAAAGAGGCGGCGGTGGCTGACATCAAGAAATACGTCGCGGGCAACGTTGGCAAGGATGGCAGCGTTGGCGTA
>JAGQGA010000667.1 GCA_020432595.1 Anaerolineales bacterium
TCGAGGAGGATGAGGTCGTAGGGGGTGGTATTGATTTTTTCCAGGGCTAAACGGCCGTTAACGGCCGTTTCCACCCGATGCCCCATTTGCACCACCCGGCGCGCCAGCAGTCGGCGGTTATCTTCGTTATCATCAACAATTAAAATAAGACCCTGTTCTGTATTCATCGCGTTTGTAAACGGCTCTCTCATTCGTTTACTGGTACTGTCAGGGTAGGCAGGCAAGCTTGCAAACAATATTACGCCAGCAGCTTTTCGATTTGTTCCAGCAACTCACCAAAGTTGATCGGCTTCGTGGCGTAATCATCGCAGCCAATAGCGAGGCATTTTTCCCGGTCGCCCGCCATGGCGTGGGCCGTTTGGGCAATGATTGGGATAAGCTGCGTATCGGGGCTGTTTTTTAGCTGGCGCGTCGCTTCCCACCCATCCACGACTGGCAAATTCATATCCATCAAAATCAGATCGGGGCGATGCTGCTGGGCAGCACGCACCCCATCGGCTCCGTTCATCGCCAGCACCACCTCAAACCCCTTGCGCTGCAAGCGGCGGGAAAGCATGTTGCTGTTTAATTCGTTGTCTTCAACTAAAAGAATAGTAGGCATAGATGTTTGTCTGGCTACAAGTAGCAAGTCACAAGTCGCAAGTTGCGTTGGCAAAGATCACTTGCTGCTTGCCCCTTGCTATCTGTTACTCAATGGCTTGTTCACGCAGGCAGGCGACAACCAAATCGCGGATTTGGCGCAGGAGGTTGCCGCTGTCGTAACGCCCTTTTTCCAGCACCCGTTCGGCGTATCGCTGTAGCAGGCGGCGTTCGTCGGTGGTCAGCTCCTTGGCGGTGACAACAATCACAGGAATGTCTTGCCATTCGGGGTTGTCGCGCAGCTTGGTGAGGAACTGGATGCCGTTCATTTCGGGCATCATCATATCAAGGACGATGAGGTTGGGTGGGCTGGCGGCGACGCTTTGCAGGGCTAAACGGCCGTTTTCCACCTCCATCACCTGCCATCCCTCCCGCTCAATCGTCCGGCGCAGCATTTCCCGCGTTGCCGGGTCATCTTCCACTACCAGCACCTGCCCACTTTTTTGACTTGTTTGGCTACCCGGCTCAAATTTCCGCAAAATCGAAACAAGCTGTTTGCGGTCAATGGGTTTGAGCAAATAGTCGGCCGCACCGAGGGCAAACCCTTTGTTCTGGTCTTTAATCATCGAAACAATGACCACGGGCGTATCGGCCAGCTTTTTGTCGCTTTTTAGCGCCGCCAGCACGTCCCAGCCATCGAGGGTGGGCATCAGTACATCAAGGGTGATCACGTCGGGTTTGATTTTGCGTGCCAGTTGCAGACCTTCGCTGCCATTAACGGCCGTTGCCACCCGAAACCCCTCCTTTAGCAAATGCCGCTCAATCAGGTCTCGCGCCACCGGGTCATCGTCAATCACCAAAATTTGGCTCGCACCCGGCAGCGGCCCCAGCAGCCCCGTGTCAGGACGGGTAGCCCCCTCTTCAAGCTGCAAAATATCAAGCTGGGCATCCGACACTTCGGCCGGCAGGTGGATGGTAAAGCTAGACCCCTCGCCCAGCGTGCTTTCCACCGTGATGTCGCCCCCCATCATCCGGCAAAAGCGGCGGCTAATTGCCAGCCCCAACCCCGTGCCGCCATAGCGACGGGTGGTTGAGGCATCGGCCTGGTTAAAGGGTAAAAAGAGGGATTCAAGCTGGTCGGCGGTCATGCCAATGCCGGTATCGCGCACCTGCATATGGAGCCAATCCCCCGTTTGCCCGGTGCCATCGTCATAGCTGCCGCGTACCCGCTGCACCTCAAGCGTAATTTCCCCTTCCTGGGTAAATTTGGCGGCGTTGCTGAGCAAATTGAGCAGCGACTGCTGCACCTTGGTCATGTCGGCGTGCATGATGCCGAGGTTGCTGCCCAGCCGCGTGTGCAGAACATTCTGGTTTTTGTCCATCAGCGGTTTGACCGTGTAGACAACGTTGTTGACCAAGTCGGTGACGCTAAAGGATTCGATAAACAGCTCCATCTTGCCCGCCTCAATTTTGGAGAGGTCAAGAATGTCGTTGATCAGCCCCAGCAGGTGTCGGCCGGCGTGCTGGATGCGATCCAAATCGCCCACAAACTCTTCCTGTCCCAAATCCTCTGCCTCCTCGCTCAACATTTCGCTATAGCCGATGATGGCATTGAGCGGGGTTCGCAGTTCGTGGCTCATGTTGGCGACAAAGGCACTTTTGGCGCGGTTGGCCGCTTCGGCCGCTTCCTTCGCCTGCTTCAAATCCCGCTGCGCCTGCTTGCGCTCGGTGATGTCGCGGTAAAACAGATAGCTGTAGGTGCGTCCCTCAAATTCGATGTAGTTGGCGGTCACATCTACTGGGAAAAGGGTGCCATCTTTGTGTTTGAAATGGGTTTCGTAGGTGAAGGAGCCTTTTTGCTGCAAGGTGCGCCAAAATCTAGGCCACCGCGCCACCAAATCAAGCTGGGGGTCAAGCAGGGTGATGTTGAGGCGGCGCATCTCGTCGTGGCTGAAACCTACAGAGGCACAGGCAGCATCGTTGGCGTAAATGACCTGGGTGTCGGGGGCAACCCAGAGGATGCCGTCGCCGCTGCGGTCTACGGCAAATTGGGTCAGGCGCAGAGCGTTTTCGGCATCCTTGCGCTCGGTGATGTCGGTGACGGTACCGAGCAGGGCAGGCTGATGGTTGTAGCTGGTGTGCTGGGCTTTGATGATGGTTTGGACGATTTTGCCCGGTTCTTTGTGCTGCAAGCGGGCTTCAATGGTGGTGCCGTTGGGGGTGTGGTCGGCAGAACGGCCGTTTTGCAATACCCCAAATAGCTTTTGCAGCCGTTCCCGATCCGGTTCCGCCACAAACCCCTCAAACTTTAGCCCGCGCATCTCGTAAATGGTGTAGCCCAGCATGTGGGCCAGGGCATCGTTGACAAATTGCCAGCGGTCGCCTTGCAAAATAAAAGTACCGTCCTGCATCGTGTCCACCAGCAGCCGGTATTTCCGCTCCGATTCCTGCCGCGCCGTTTCCGCCAGTTTGCGCTGGGTAATGTCGCGGAAGGTACCGATATAGTGGACTTCGTTGCCCAACTGCGCCTCCATGATCATGGCCT
>JAGQGA010000668.1 GCA_020432595.1 Anaerolineales bacterium
GAAATTTGGCAAGCTGGTCTTCATCAAGCTGGCTGATGTCGGTATCCTCGACCCAAATGCGCCCCCTGGTGGGGTGATCTAGGCCACCAAACAGATAGAGCAGCGTGGATTTGCCGGAGCCAGACGGCCCAATGATGCCCGCAAACGCGCCGCGCTCAATTTCGAGATTGACACCGTTGAGGGCGCGAACGGTTTCTTGCCCCATTTGGTAATGGCGGTGGAGGTTTTCGGTGCGAATAAGGGGGGGCATGGAGAATGGGGAATTAAGAATGGAGAATTGAGAATGGTGATTTCTAATCTCCAATCTCTACCTGGTTAGCTAAAACCGCCGACGAGCAGCGAGGGGAGCAGCGAAAGCAGGGTGAAGACGGCCCAGACGATGAGAACGACACCGAGGGCTTTGCGGCGGGTGAATTGAGCCATGATGGCGATACCGATGATGAGCAGGGCGAGGTTCCAAAAGTAGTAGAGGTCAATACGGCTGAGGAGGCTGTTGAGCATGATCTGGCTGGTGCTGGCGGTGGTGAAGTTGGTGGTGTCGAGGGGGGCAAAGCCGGAGAGGCCGGGGTTTTGGATGAGTTGGCCGCTGATGAGGATGTAGATGGTTTGGATGAGGTCGCGCAGGGTGAGGGGGAGGTAGGCCCAAACGGCCGTTTGTAACACCTGCCAAAACGAATTGCGTCCGCCCGACATCATGCTGATCAGGTGAATGGCCGCGCCCCACAGCAGCCAGCCGATGACCACGCCAAACAGTTTGCCGACGGCCGGCAAGGCCACGGTGAAGAGGGGTGAACCAATCACGTCGGGGATGTCTTGCTGCACCTCCACGCCGGGCGGTGCCTCAAACTGGCTTTGGGCGGCCAGGAATGCTTCCTGCGCCTGGGCTTGCAGCAGGGGGCCGGCGACGAGGACGGGGAGGGTGGTGAGAATGATGGCAAGAACGGCCGTTATCATCCACCCCCGCCCGCCATGTTCCCGAATACGATGAAACGTGGCGGCAGGACGCAGCCAAATGCCGCCAAACAACTTCAGCCACGGCGTTGGCGTGGCATCTTGTTTACTTTCTGCCAAATCTGTCATGAGCAGATATTAAACCGCTTTTGCTGATCCTGCCACTTGACTTGATGTGGTGTGTGATGTGCTTGTGGTTGTCAAGCTCCTCGCCACAAGCATGGCAAATCCATGTGCGAATATTGTTCACAAAACAAGACCTTTGTTATGATTAGGCGATGGTCATGCTGGCAACCAATCAAAGCGAGAATAAAACGCAACAAGGAACTCAATGAATACTGCATCCTTACCTACTGAAAAACAGCGTGTACTGGTTGTAGACGATATGCCAGAAACTGTGGCAGTTTTGGTAGACACTTTACTCTTGAAAGGGTTTGACGTGGTGCCTGCCTATGACCCCCGGACGGCACTAAATATTGCCTTTCATGAGCCACCCGACATTATTTTGCTTGATATTATGATGCCGGATATGGATGGCTATGAGGTGTGCCGTCGGCTCAAGGCTTACCGCACCACGCGGGATGTGCCGGTGATTTTTGTGACGGCTTTGGGGCAGGTGCGCGATGTGGTCGAGGGTTTTTCATCGGGCGGGGTTGATTATATTACCAAGCCTTATCGGATGCCGGAGGTGTCGTCTCGCATTCACAACCATTTGCGGATTCGCCGGATACAGCGAAAGTTGGAGGAAGAAAACCGGCTGCTGGTGGCCGAGGTGAAACATTTGCAGGAGCTAACGCAGCGGCAGGTGGACTCGGCGCGGCGTTTAGAGGCGGCTAATTCTGAACTTTATGCGTTGGCGATGATGGATCCGCTGACGGAAATGCCAAACCGGCGACGGTTTGATGCGTATTTGCAGCGTGTGTGGGAGGAGTTGACAAAGGCGCAAATCTCATTGGGGCTGCTGTTTTGTGACCTCGACAACTTTAAGCGGATAAACGACCAGTTTGGGCATCCTGTGGGAGATCGCTATTTACAATATGTGGGTCAGGTGCTGCAAAAGATGTTGCCAACAGGGGCGTTGGCGGCTCGCTATGGCGGGGATGAGTTTGCTGTGGTGCTGCCAGGGGTGCTGTGGGCGCAAGGGCAGGCTTTTGCGCGGGAATTGCTGCATGAACTGGGTAAACGGCCGTTTATCCCCAAACCCGGTCACTCACCCATTGATATCACCCTCAGCATTGGCGTTGCCGCCACCATACCATCACCCGGCCAATCGCTGGCGGCATTTATTGAAGAAGCCGACAACGCTTTGTATCAACATAAAGCATGACAAGCTGGACGGATTGGCTAACATGACGAATCAAAACAGAACACAGATTTTGCTGATAGTAGATTAATAAATTAATCGGGTAAATGTCATTCCGAGCGAAGTCTTCGGAGTGAGGAATCTGTCACCTCAAAGAAGCGGAAAGATTCCTCGGAGGACCTCGGAATGACATGAGGAGCTTCTTGCTTTTTGCCCCGTTATTTTGTAAACAACCAATCAGCAAAATCTGCGTCCCATTTATAGAGGGGACAACAAATGCAAACGCTTGTTGATAGCCATGTTCATTTTTGGCAGCCGACGCGATTACGCTACGATTGGCTGGCTACCGTACCAGCCATTAACCACGCCTACACCCCGGAACTGCTGACGCAAAAGCAGGGAGATATTAACTTACAGCAGATCGTTTTTGTTCAGGCCGAGTGTGTCCCGGGGCAGGGGATAGACGAAGTGGCCTGGGTAAGCGAGTTGGCGCAAACGGAACCGCGCCTGGGTGGGATTGTGGCGTTTGCGCCGCTGGAACAGGGAGAACAGGTGCAAGGCTGGCTGGAACGTTTGACGGCGTTTCCCCTGGTGAAAGGGGTGCGTCGCCTGCTGCAATCGGAGCCAGTTGGCTTTGCACGGCAGCCCGATTTTGTGGCCGGGGTGCGGCTGTTGCCACAGTTTGGCTATAGCTTTGACATTTGCATTACCTACCCCCAAATGGCAGATGCGGTGTGGCTGGTGGCGCAATGCCCGGAGGTGCAGTTTGTGCTGGATCATCTGGGTAAACCGGGGATTGCCGCCGGGCTGTGGGAACCGTGGGCGACGGAACTGGCGCGGCTGGCGGCACTGCCCAATGTGTGGTGTAAG
>JAGQGA010000669.1 GCA_020432595.1 Anaerolineales bacterium
CACAGCGAGAATTGCTGCGAAATCGTGGGTTCCTGGTCAATGCGCCCCTCAATTTGGATGGGGCCAAAGATCAGTTCTTGCTTGGGCAGTTCATAAACAATAAGCTGCCCATAGTTAGGTGGGTCGTTGCGGGCGGCCAACCAGGCTACCATGTTCTTTTTCTCTGCCGGCGTGTAAGGCTGGATGAGCAAATATTCTGGCGTAGTTTCGCCCGGCAGCGGCAGGATGACGTAGTAGGGTTCCAGGGCTTGCTCGCTGTCGGTGAGGATTTCGGTGGGCAGTTGCCACAAATCTTCTTTGTTATAGAAAACCCGTTCGTTGGTCATGTGGTAGGTGAGGTATTGCTGTGTTTGGACGCGGAACAGGTCTTGGGGATAGCGAATGTGAGTCTGCAGGTCGGCCGGCATTTCGCTGAGATCATGGAAAACGCCGGGGAAGGCGGCGTTGTAGGCTTGGATGAGCGGGTCGTTGGGGTCGGCCAGATAGTAGGTGACGGTGCCGTTATAGGCGTCAACAGTAATTTTGGCGGCGTTGCGAATGTAGTTGAAACCGTTGCTGGTGGGGGTGGAGTAGGGGAAGTTGGCGGAAAGGGTGTAGGCATCGAGCATCCAGATTAAACGGCCGTTTACCACCACCAAGTACGGATCGCTGTCCATAATCAAAAATGGCGTGATTTCTCGCACCCGGTTGCGAATCTGGCGGTGCATTTGCACCCGCGTGCCCCCGTCAATCTCATTACTCAGCAGCACATTAGCGTCGCTCAGGCGCAGGGCAAAGGCAATTCGCTTAAAAAGTGAATCCAGCAGCACGCCGCCGCTGCCCTCATAGCTGCTGTATACATTTTGGTTGCCGCTGGGATAGCTAAACTCTTCCAGCCCGCTGCCGACAAACACAATGTCGTCAGTTTGTTCGCCATAGTAAATTTCCGGGCGCGTCACCTCAATATCCACATTGCTCTTGGGCGGCAAATCTTGAATAAAGAATTCAGGTTGCCCATCGGGTGTAAAGCGGTCAACGGGGTTCATGACAATGCCGTAGCCGTGGGTAAATTCCAGGTTCAGGTTGACCCAAGAAGGAGCCGCCAGCTTGCTTTTGTCCAGTTCACGGCCGGCCAGCATCACCTGTCGCATTTGCCCGTTAATTTCATAGCGGTCAATGTCAATGCCGCTAAATTCATAGTAGGGGCGCAGTGCTTGAAGCTGTTCGTAGGTAGACTGCAACGGCCGATAATCCCACAGCCGAATGTTGTTAAATAACTCGCGGTTGGCGGTGACTTGTTCGGTGTTAATGGTGCCGGTGGCAGCAAACGAGCGCGTTTCAATTTTGTCCAGATCAAAGGCGCGGCGGGTGAAATCAATGTTGTAGGCGATATACGGCCGTTCCCGCTCAATTTCGTTTGGTTCCACCACATATCGCTGCAAAATGCCGGGGTAAAGCCCGGCAATGAGAATGGTGGAAAGAAGCCAGAGGGCGGCGGAGGCGATTAACGGCCGTAAAGTCCCCCGAAACATCAACAGCAGCAGCGACAGCCCCGCCAGCACCATAAAAACAAACTGGGCATACAGCCCATAGCGCGAGGCAAACATATCGGTATAGCTGGCTCCAAACACTACCCCACGTGGCGAATACAGCATTCCCAGTAAGTCTAAAATATATCCAGAAGCCCACAGAAGC
Source organism: Anaerolineales bacterium (assembly GCA_020432595.1). Next base: position 1,675 of record JAGQGA010000669.1, read on the forward strand.
AGAAACAGCCCACCCAAAAAAGCGACATGACGGCGAAGATGAACCTGTTTCAGTGGTTCCCACGCCCCCGTTTGAATATCGGGCAAATGGTTGATGGCGTAAATGGGGATGATGCCCAACAGGGATACAAAAAGCAGTGCCATCACCCAGCCGTGCAGGAAGTTGTAGACGGGCAGGTCAAAAAGATAAAAGCTAACGTCGAGGTTAAAAATGGGGTCGACCGTGCCAAAGGGGACGCGGTAAGCCTGGCGGAGAAAATCGAGCCATTGATTGCCAACGGCAACGGCAAACAAAAACCCTAGCGCAAGAGCCACGCCATTGAGTAACCAAGGTACCCAGCGAAAGTTGAGAAATTGGGGTAGAAAAGGGGAAGTTTCCTGAACTGCTTTGCGGCGAGCCAGGCGCAAATTAAGCAGCAATGTCCCGGCTGCAACCACAAACCCTGCGCCAAAAACAATAAGCCAAACAGTCCACTGCCGTAGCCAGACGTTGCTATATTGGACACTTTTGAACCAAAGCCATTCGGTGTAAGTGTTGACAAACCAGCTAAAGCTAAACAGCAAAATCAACAATATCCCAATGAGCCAAAGCATACGGGTAAAGCGGGGGCTGTTGAGCGGGTTTTGCAAAGGCGGACGGCCGTTTCCGTCCCCTCCATGTTCATCCCGATCCCAACCCGCTTCCTCCATTGCCCGACGGAAGACTTCGGGAATGTCATCACGGTTGTTCATAAGCTGGTTCTCCTCATCATGTATCTCCACTGTAGCGAATTGCTTGGTCGCCTTTAGTTGTTGTGCTTATCGTGCGTATGACGTATTCAGAGGGGATTTTATGCCGTATGGAATACGCAAACACGTAAATGGCGAAAAACTAAAGTCAATATCAATATTTTAGTCTATTTTTGAGTAAAGGCGTAAAAATGAGATGCCTATCATAAATTTTTTGGTAGGAGACGCAGCCATTTGCGCAGCCGCAGCCGCCAAAACGGCCGTTTTAATCGTCCCCAAATAGCTACCGCCGCCAAATCACCTTCTTCCCGCCTACGCCCATATTGGCGTTGCACAAACAGCGTTGTCAGGTGCTCAATATCGCTGCCGAGCCAAGCCAGCCGTTCAATCAATGCAGCCGTAAACTCGGTGGCTGTTTGCCCAGGACGCGGCCCCAGCCCGAGGCGGTTGGCGTTGTAGAGCAAATGGCTGTACGCCCAGTAAACCCCTTCTTGCTGACCTAGCCAATGCTGCTGCCGCCAAAACCACCATAGCAACCCGCCTAATCCAGTCAGCCACAGCAGCCGACTCCAGGGAAACGGCCGTTTTGCCTCACTTTGGGGTGGTAGGGGCAATGGCTCATCTATTTCGGAATCCGTTTGGGTTGGCGTTACTGTCGTGGTAATGATTGGGTCGTGGGGGGTTGCAAAAACGGCCGTTGGTTCAAACTCCACCCAGCC
>JAGQGA010000066.1:0-5229 GCA_020432595.1 Anaerolineales bacterium
AGGGTGGGGGGCGAATTTGCCGGAGGTGTTGGCTTTGCCCAATGCCCCGGCTGGTTGGCAAGAATTAGTGGGTGGGGTGTTGAATGCGCCTAAAGATACCGTGCTTGCCTTTGCCGAGGGGCTAGTGGCTGGGGTGCGGCAGGTGCTGCTGGCGGGGCAAAGGGAGGTGGGGGAGAGAGAAACGGCCGTTTCCCTCTTCCAGGATTTCTACTTCTTTGTCTTTGAGTATAAAAACAAGGTACTGGCGGCCTTTCAGCGGGGTGATGCCATGACTGCCCGCTATGCCGCTGCCCAGCTTCAGCAGGAAATCAGTGCCATGCTCAACAAGGTAGACGCGGGCTTTTTTGGCGAGCCGTTTAACTTGCTGGGGGAATATGGGGCGGGGTATGGGGCGGCCGGCTTTCCCGATTTGCTGGCGGTGGCGGCGCAGGAGGATTTGGCGGTCTTGGCGGAGCGGGTGCAGCAGCTAGACAACCAGATGCAGGTGTGGCTAATGGCGCAGGGCGTTGCGCTTAATGTGCTGGCTGATGCAGAAGTGCTGCAACGATTTTTGCTACAGCGTTTGCCGCCTGCAACCAAGCCATTGCCGTGAAATATGCCGTGGACGAGTCAAAGTCGTGGCCGCTTGACGGCCGTTTTTATCGGGCGTACACTCGTGCCACATCATAGCAGGTTATAGGGGCACTCCTCTACAACCTAAAGGCGGTTTGCAGATGGAACAGATGACACCTTCGCACAACGTGGGTTTGGATTTGGTTCGTGTAACGGAAACAACGGCATTGGCATCTGGTCCCTGGATTGGGGCGGGCAATGTGACAGAGGCGCATATCGCGGCCACGTATGCCATGAAGGCGGCGTTGGATTCGCTGGATATGAAGGGGACAGTGGTGATTGGGGAAGAGCGTGAGACGCAGGGAGAACGGCCGTTAGGGGCAGGAACGGCCGTTGGTTCTGGCTTTGGTGCGGAAGTAGACGTGCTGGTAGACCCCATAGATGGCACAAGTCTGCTGAGTGCTGGACGACGGGGGGCTATTTCAGTGGTTGCCCTGGCCCCCAAAGGGAGCATTTGGTCGCCACACCCCGCTGTCTATATGGAAAAAATTGTGGTGGATCAAGAAGCTGCGGCTGCCCTGGTGCCAGAATGCATGAACGCACCTGCGGCATGGGTTTTAGCACTCATTGCTCGCGTCAAAAAAAAGTCGGTTGCAGATTTGGCTGTTGTCATCTTGGATCGGCCGCGTCATGCGGCACTGATTGACGAGATACGCGCCGCTGGTGCCCGCATTTTGCTGCGTGATGACGGCGACACCGAAGGGGCGATGGTGGCGGCGACGATGGATTCTGATGCGGATGTGCTGATGGGTATTGGTGGTGCTGCGCAAGGGGTGCTGTCTGCTTGTGCCGTCAAAGCACTGGGTGGAGCCATGCTGGCGCGTCTGGCACCCCAAAGCAGTGCTGAACGGGATACGATTCGCGCTGCGGGGCTGGATGAGCGGCGTATTTATCAATGCGATGACTTGGTGCAAAGCAACGAAATTTTTTTTGCCGCCACCGCCATCACCCAAAGCTATTTGCTGTCGCCACTTCGGATGCAAAGCGGGTTTGCTAGAACCCACTCTTTGCTGCTAAGGACTGAAACGGGGACGCGCCGTTTTATTCGGGCTGAGCACCGGCTGTTTGCGGCTCCTTTGGATTAGTAATTGGAGCACGTAGATGATAGGCTTGGAGGGTGGCGGGGTGGAGCAGCCAGGCAATGCCTAAAATGGGCTGAAACAGGGGAAAGAAGCCGTAGTCGGCTCCATAGGCACGCCAAACGGTGCGGCCGATGATGTCGGGATAGATAAAGCTGAGGGTGCCAACAAGTAGGGTCATCAATGTTTCAAAGCCAAGGACACCTAATGAAAGCTGCCAGGCCCATTTTTTGCGGTAGGCAAAGCCAACGGTGGCGGTGAGGTAACAAAGGGCGGCGATGGCACTGAGAGCAGGCGGCAGCAGATCGGTGATGCCTTCTTTGAAAAACAGTTGGTAAACAGCACGCACCCCTGTGGAAAAGGCGAGTACGGGGTAGGAGACACCTAAGATAACGCCAGCGGCGCGAATAAAACCAGAAAGCCCCGCTTCGGGGGGAATTGCGTTTGAATTGTTTTGTTCCATGAGCCATATTGTAGCACGGGTATTAGCGTGGAGTGTAGCTGTGTTCCTTATTAACCACGGCATAAAATGGTGAAAAATCTGGATGATTTCTGAGTGTTTCTGTGCGGTGGGCGAGCTAATGCTACAATTTGTTTATGGCTGATGAGTGGCGTCCAGATGAGGTTGAATTACCAACACGAATGGCTCCGACGGGAGCCAAAGGGTGTTTGTGGCGGCTGCTGGCACTGCTGTTGGTGGTCAGCTTGGTCGGGTCGGCGTGGGCGAGTTTGGTGTGGCTGTGGCGGCAGCGGCAGCCGCTGCCAACACCGACACCAGATAACGCCCCAGTGGTGCTGGTGGCAACACCAACGGCCGTTTTTCCCACCGCTGTCCCAACTGCTGCCATCCCCTCCACGGAACCAATCTTAACGGCCGTTCCCACCCCCAACCCCAACCGCGTTGACCGCATTGTGTTTATCAACGGCGACAACCAGATAGAAACCATTGCCCCCGACGGCAGCGCCGCCCAGCAGCTTACCGAGGGCAGAACACGTTTTCGCTTTCCTGCCTGGTCGCCAGATAGCCGACAAATTGCGGCCATTGGAAACGGCCGTTTTGCTTCTGGCATCTATGTTGTGGCCGATTCTGCGAACCCGGTTGAACCCACAGCCTTGTATATCACGGATAGCAGCAGCCCCATTTACCTCTACTGGTCGCCCAACGGTGAGCAGGTGAGCTTTATCGCGCCTGGTGCTGGCCGTGACATGGCCTTGCATTTAGCACCGGCCGATGGAGCCAGTGAGAGCCGCGAACTGGCAACCGGCAGCCCGTTTTACTGGCGTTGGGGTGGAGATAGCAGCCAGATTTTGTTTAGTACCGGCGACTTGGTGGGGCTGCTGGATGTGGACAACGGACGGCAAGAGGTGCTGGCAACATCGGGGCGGTTCCAGGCACCAGATATTTCTCCCGACGGCCGTTTTTGGGCTTATGCCACCGCCAATCGGTTTCGGCGCAATACCCAGCTTGTTTTACACGACACCCGCACCAGCGAACGTACCACCACGGCGCACGATGGCCTGGTGGCGATGGGGTGGAGTCCAACGGCCAACCAGTTAGCCTACATCAGCCCGGCGCAGGAATCGAGCTTTTTCTATGGCCCGCTGCGGCTGCTGGATGCGGAAAGCGGCGGCAGCCGGGTGCTGAGCAACGACACGGTGCTGGCTTTTTTCTGGTCGCCAAACGGCCGTTATCTCGCCTACATCTCCCTCGTTGAATCTCCCGCAGGCCGGCAGCAAGCCGCCGAAAACGGCCGTCGGCTGGGCAAACCCGTGCAGCAGCACGCCAATCTTCGGCTCAACCTGTCGCTGGTTGAGGTGGCGACGGGTACAGGGATGGCCTTGCTACAATTTCAGCCAACCCCGCTTTTCTTCGACCAATTCCTCCCCTTTTTTGACCAATATGCCCACAGTCACCAGCTTTGGTCGCCTGATAGTGATGCCCTGGTGCTGCCACTTGAGCAAGATGGGGTGGCGCAGATTGTGGTGGTGCCAGCCACCGGCGGGCGTGTTCTCCCCCTTGCTGAAGGGTCTATTGCTTTTTGGAGCGGGCAGTAGATAAGGAAAAAACGGCCGTTTTCCCCCATTTCCATCCTCCCAATCGTTAGACAACTTGTAAGATCACCTTCCCATAATACCATTTAGCGAAACAAGTTGCGCCACATCAAACAAAGCATTCGCTATCTGGGACAAGACATTCGGAACGTATCACCAGGAGTATAGGCAAATGGAATTCGTACACATTCAACCGCGTAATGTTATTTTAGTGCGCAAGCAACACCAGCTTGCCAAACGTGCTTTTGACCTAACACTGTCACTCATTGCCCTACCGCCCCTAATGCTCCTGATGGGTATCATCGCTCTGCTAATCTATCTGGATAACCCAGGCCCCGTGTTTTTTAAGCAGCAGCGCACCGGCAAAGGCGGTCAGCGGTTTGGCATCTACAAATTCCGCACCATGGTCACCAACGCCGAAGAGCTAAAGCAAAAATACATGCACCTGAATGAGCTGACCTGGCCCGATTTCAAAATTACCAACGACCCCCGCGTCACCCGCATTGGTCGCATCTTACGCAAAACCAGCCTCGACGAAATTCCCCAAATCATCAACGTCATCATTGGGGAAATGAGCTTGGTTGGTCCGCGTCCTACATCCTTTGACGTTAGCACCTATTCCCTGTGGCACACCGAACGGCTGGAAGTACTCCCCGGTATTACCGGTTTGTGGCAGGTACGCGGTCGCAGCGATGTTGATTTTGATGATCGCATTGCGCTGGATGTGGAATACATTGAAAACCAAAGTCTGTGGCTCGACATCAAAATCCTGTTTTGGACTGTTGCCAGCGTTTTTAAACAGGAAGGGGCTTATTAAGCATCACCTTGCCTCGCCAAACACCACAATTCACCGTTTCTTATTGGCCTAAACCTTCACAATAACATATATCGGGTGAGCAGAACATTGTAAAGCACCTTGTATTGGAATTCTTGCTCACCCGTCGCGGTTGTAAATTTAGCATAAAGAGTATGTATCATGATGAAGAAATTGCGTTATTGGTTAGTTCTTATTTGTTTATGGTTCTTTTTTCTCTACAACATCGAGCGTTTAGGTGAACCGATTAATATAGCTTCATTTGTCTATGTCTATGCAATTATTTGCACAGTAACGGTTATCCTGGTGCGCCCTTTGTGGCGAACCCCACTCTACTGGTCATTTACCATGTCCATGCCCCCCTTTTTCATTTTGAAAATCTTGCTCAATTATGAAATTGGTGGCTCCAACTTGCCCATCACCGTCACCGAAATTTGCGCCATTGGTTTAAGCATCATTTTGGCTGGGCAAATGACCCGCCGCTTGGAAGAACTACAGGACGCTGTGACCAGCCTGACGTTAGGGCACCTAAAGCAAGATACGCAACCGTTTGAGGATGGGCAGGGGCAAATTTACCGTGAGGTTCGTCGCGCCCGCCAATACAAACGGCCGGTTTCTCTTCTTTCAATTGTTCCCACCGAGGAGACAAAACAGATGCAGCTCAATCGCTTT
>JAGQGA010000066.1:5328-14388 GCA_020432595.1 Anaerolineales bacterium
ATCGAAGAGGCACAGCGGGAAATTTTGGATGCTTATGTGTCCGCCCGTATTGCCAATCTGTTGGTGGAGCAGCTAAAGGATTATGATGTCATTACCCAGCGCGACCGCCATTTTATTGTTCTGCTGCCCGAAACAGATAACGACAAGGTATCGGAAATCGTAGATCGCCTTAAGCGGACTGCGCGTGAGCAGCTAGGTTTGGAATTCAAAATTGGCTTATCAACATTTCCTGATGAAGCCGTTACGTTTGAACGGCTTCTGGAACAGGCGGAGGCAAAAATGGAACAAACTCCAGTGATTGCCGAACGCCATTTGGAATTAGCCGCAGCATCTGTGAATGGTGTTGCCCACTAAAGTTTTATCAATAACCAAGAGATATAGGGAGGTACACATTGGACCAACGTTACCTAAATATGATTCGCCGCTGGCTTTGGGTGGTATTGCTAGCGACTTTGATTGCTGGTGGAACCACCTACTGGATTAGCCTGCAGCAGCCGGTGTTTTATGAAGCACAAGCGCGTTTGATTGTCGGGCCTGGTATTGACAGCCTAAACCCAGAGCTAAACGATTTGCGAACGGGCGGCCAGCTTTTGCAGACCTATGCCGAATTGGCAACATCACGCCCGGTGTTGCAGCATGTTGTTGACCGACTGGGGTTGAATGTCACAACGGTCGTTTTGGAACACGGGATTACCGTTCGTGCAGACCAAGAAACGCAATTTTTGAGCGTGAAGGTGCAGGATGGCAACCCGACCCAGGCGGCTACCATTGCCAATGCCATTGCCGACCGTCTGGTTGAGCTTAGCCCCTCTAGCCCTGGCGGTTCAGCGGCGCAACTGCAAGAGCGCATGAGCGATCAAGCCCGGCGCATTGAAGACAACATTGCCAGCATTGAGGGCAAGATTGTCCAGCTTGAATATGAGTTTGATTCAACCAATGATATTACGCAGAAGCGTATCATTAGTGATGAGCTGTCGCAGCAGCGGATTCGTTTGGTAGATGCCCATGCAACCCTGGCACTATTATATGATTCACTGCAAAAGGCTTCGACCAACAAAGTGCGTCTGGTTGAACCAGCTATCGAAGGTGAGGAAGTTAGCTCACAAACGAACCTGAAAGTGATTATCGGGGCTTTGGCCGGGTTAATTTTGAGCATTTCGGTTGTACTGGTCTTTGAGTTCTTTGATGAAGCCACTGTGAAAACAACTGAAGGTGCGGGTAAGCTGACAAAGCTGCCCACGCTGGTTGGTATTGGCGAAATTCGCACGAACGAGGATGCTTTGGTGACGATTAGTCAGCCACGGTCGCCAATTTCTGAGGCGTATCGTGTGTTGCGGACAAGCATTCAGTTCTCGTCGGTGGATAACCCGAACCGGACGCTGCTGGTTACTAGCTCGATTCCGGGTGAAGGGAAAAGCACGACAGCGGCTAACCTGGCCGTCGTGATGGCGCAGGCTGGGCACAATGTGCTGCTGGTGGATACGGATTTACGTCGGCCGGCGCAGGATCAGATTTTTGAGCTGCCGAATCGGCGCGGCTTAACCAGCTTGCTGCTGGAGTTTAATGTGGCCGAAGGTGACCACAACATGCGGGCGCTGCTGAACGATGTGGTGCAGGAGACTCGTGTAGAAGGGCTGCACCTGTTGAGCAGCGGGCCGGTACCGCCAAACCCATCAGAACTGTTGGGTTCCACCAAGATGAAGACGCTGCTGCACGCCCTGGGCAATGCGTATGACTACGTGATTCTGGATAGCCCGGCTGTGCTGGCGGCCACAGATGCGGCGGTTTTGAGCGTGTTGGCCGATGGGACGCTGGTGACGGCGCTGGCTGGCAAGAGCCGCAAGACGCATTTGAGCCAGGCGGTTGAACAACTGCGTGAAGTGAATGCCAATCTGATGGGTGTTATCTTGAATGGTTTGTCGGCGAAGAGCGATAGCTATGGTATGTACTATCGTGAGGCCAGCAGCAGCTATAACGTGAACGCTTCGGCTCCGAAGCGGGGTTGGTTTGGCCGTTCGCGGGATAAGCAGAAGAAGGCTGCGCCTAAAACCAAGACGGTAACGGCCGGTAAATCGGCTGATTAGTTTGAAAGATTGTTGGCAGGTTGCAGGTGGCAGGGTGCGGTTAGCAGCTTGGTGCTTGCAACCTGTTCCATAAATGATGTATAGGTATGATGAATATGCACCCCTTATTGCTTCGTACAGTAGAGACAATTGAAACAGCCGAGGTTACGTATTGTGTGATGCGTGACGGGGAGCGGCTGGAGGATTATGAGCAGGGGGGAGAGGTGGATTTGTTGGTGGCGCGACGGGAGTTGAAGCTGCTGCGCGGGCTGCTGCGGCGGCTGGGGTTTGTGGAGCTGCCGGGCTGGGGATATGCGCCGCACCACTTTTTTGTAGCGTATGATATGGAGTCGGATAGTTGGCTGAAGCTGGATGTGGTAACGGCCGTTTCCTTCGGTTCCCCCATTCACGCCCTGCCCAGCTCATTGGCAAGCAACTGCTTGCAAAATCGGCGGCGCTGTGGGCTAACCTACGTGCCGTCGCCCGAAGATGAATTGATCACGATGCTGCTGCACTGCGTGCTGGACAAGGGGTATTTTGCCCCGCACCGGTCGGCGCGGCTACAGGCGTTGTGTGCTGAAATTACCGATGAGCCGTATATGTCGCGGCTGGTGGCGGCGTACTGGATGCCGCAGGCGACGTGGGCGGATTTGGAACGATACATTAGGCAGGGGGAGTGGACGCTGCTGCTGGCGCACAAAGGGGCGTTGACGCGGCTGCTGAAGGAACGGGCACCGCTGAAAACGGCCGTTAATCTCCTCTCCGCCCGCGTGGCCCGCAAAGCCAACCGGGTACGCAACCTGGTCAAACCATCGGCTCAGTCTGTCACGCTGCTGGCTCCCGACGGGGCGGGCAAGTCCACCCTGGCTAAAGGGATCGAATCCTCACTTTACTTTCCCACCCGCCAAATCTACATGGGCATGTACCAGAAAGGAGCCGCCGACAAGCTGCTGAAGCTGCCGGGAATGGGGTTTGTGGGGCGGATTTTGCTGCAGTGGGGACGATATGCCAGGGCGCGATGGCACCAGGCAAACGGCCGTTTTGTCATTTTCGACCGCTACACCTACGATGCCATGCTGCCCAGCAGCAAAAAATTGAGCCGAGGCAAAGAGCTACGCCGTTGGGCACTCGCCCACGCCTGCCCCGCGCCCGACCTCATTCTCTTTCTCGACGCACCCGGCGAAGTGCTGTACGCCCGCAAAGGGGAACACAGCCCCGCCTTTCTCGAAGAGCAGCGCCAAGGGTATTTGCAGCTTAAACAGGAACTGCCGCAGATGCAGGTAGTGAATGTTGACCGCGACTCCGACTACGTGCGCCGCGAAGTTACCTCAATTATCTGGCGCAGTTACGCGCAAAATCTAAACTAAACGGAGGGGCCAAGCCATGATCCAAGAACAGACTGCCACCCCAATTGAGCGCGTGGAAGATATTGACCCACGCGCCTACCAGCGGCTCGATGGGGCTGACCAAATCAAGGTCGCCTACATGATGTCGCGCTTCCCCAAAATTACCGAGACCTTTATCCTCTATGAAATGCTGGCGATGGAGCAGCACGGGGTAACGGTGGAGGTGTATCCCATCCAGCGGGAAAAAACCAACGTTATTCACCCCGAAGCCCAATCGTTTGTGGCGCGGGCCAACTTTTTGCCCTGGGTCAATGGTGACATTGTGGCCGCCAATGTGCGAATGCTGCGGCGCAAACCGCTGACCTATCTGCATACGCTGTGGACGCTGATCCGCGCTAACCTGGGTAGTCGTTGGTATCTAACGGGCAAATTAGCGTTGTTTCCCAAGTCGGTGCGCTTTGCCGAGATGATGGAAGCGGACGAAATCACCCATATTCACGCCCATTTTGCTAGTTTTCCGGCGGCGGCGGCGTATATTGTCCATCGGCTGACGGGGATTCCCTACAGCTTTACGGGGCATGGTTCTGATTTGAACCGAGATCGCCACATGCTGAAGGAAAAGGTGGAGGCGGCGACGACGGTGGTGCCGATTTCGGAATTTTTCCGGCGGATGATTTTGGAAGAGTGTGGGCTGCACAATGATACCAAGGTGGTGGTGGTGCATGTGGGGGTGGATACGGCCGTTTTTGAGCCGCGTACCGAACCGACTCCATTTGAAAAAGGTGAGGGGCCGTTTGTAATAACGGCCGTTGGTACCCTGCACGAAGTCAAAGGCCAAACCTACCTCATTCAGGCGTGCCGTGAGTTGAAAAAGCGGGGCGTGGAATTCCAATGCCATTTTGTGGGGGATGGCCCCGACGAAACCGAACTGCGGCGGCAGGTAAGCGAGTGGGGGCTAGACGACAACGTGATCTTCCATTTGCGGCAGCCGCGTGAGTTTGTGGTGGGCATTTTGAAGAAGACGGATGTGTTGGTGCAGGCGAGTGTGCCGAGCAGCGACGGCCGACGGGAGGGGATTCCAGTGGTGCTGATGGAGGCGATGGGCAGCGGTGTCCCGGTCATCTCCACCCGCATGTCGGGCATTCCCGAACTGGTGCACGATGGCGAGTGCGGGCTGCTGGTGGAACCAAAAGAGGTGGGGCAGTTGGCTGATGCCATTCAGCGGCTGTACGACGATGCCGACCTGCGGCAGCGGTTTGGCGTGTCGGGACGGGAGAAAGTCATTCGGGAGTTTGACTTGAATTTGAATGCGGTCACCTTGGCCCAATATTTCACCAAAAGGGATGAATCGTGATGAGACGCACACTTTTTTGGGGTTCGGTTGGTTTAATCATCTACACCTACCTCATTTACCCAGTCATTGTATTTTTTCGGGGGATTTTTAGTGCCAAACCGTACAAAACGGCTGACATCACCCCCAAAGTTAGCATGATTATTGCTGCCTACAACGAGGCCAACAGCATTGGTGCCAAGCTCGACAACGTGCTGGCGCTGGACTATCCCCGTGAGCAACTGGAAGTACTGGTCGCTTCCGATGGCTCCAACGACGGCACGAACGAGATTGTGGCGCGATATGCTCAACACGGTATTCGGCTGCTGGCGCTGCCGCGTGCGGGCAAAGCCCCGGCGCTGAACGCGGCGGTGAAGGAATCTACAGGCGAGATTTTGGTCTTTTCCGATGCCAACAGCATGTACCGCGAAGATGCAATTCGTGGCCTGGTGCGGCCGTTTGCCGACCCTGAAGTGGGTGGCGTGGCGGGTAACCAAACGTACCGCAAAAATGGGGCATCGAGCAGTGGCGACGGTGAGCGTGGCTACTGGAACTTTGATCAGTTCTTGAAGAAAGCGCAAAGCCGCGCCGGCAATGCCATTTCGGCGACGGGTGCGATTTATGCCATTCGCCGGTCGCTGTTTATGACGGTGCCGGATGGGGTGACGGATGATTTTGTGACCTCGACGCGGGTGATTGCCCAGGGTTTCCGGCTGGTTTATGCGCCGGACGCGGTGGCCTATGAAGCGGTGGCGAAGTCGGGCAAGGCGGAGTTTGGCCGCAAGGTGCGGGTGATGACCCGTGGGCTGAATTCGGTGCTGACGATGCGCGAACTGCTGAATCCGTTCCGCTATGGCTTCTATTCGTTCCAAATCTTTTCGCACAAGGTGCTGCGACGGCTGGTGGCGTTCCCCTTGCTGCTGCTGTTTGTGGTCAGCCCGCTGTTGTGGCCGCTGGGTATCATTTACCAGTTGGCGACACTGGGGCAGGTGGCGTTTTATGGGTTGGGGGCGGTTGGTTGGTTGTTTAGCGAGAAGCGGTTTGCCAACTCGAAGCTGTTTACGATTCCCTTCTTTTTTATCATGGTGAATTATTCGGCGATGCTGGCGACGATTAATGTGATTCGTGGTCGGCGGATTGACCGTTGGGAGACGCAGCGGCAGGATTAGATGTGGTGGGGGAAAACGGCCGTTTTCCCCCACCACATCACAAAACTACAGATGAACACGGATGAGCACAGATTTTTATCCGTGTTTATTTGTGTTCATCTGTGGTTAAAAAACGGCCGTTTTTCCCCAAAAAATTTACCGTACACGGAAGGACACGGAATTACACGGAACTTTTTCCCGTGCCCTTCCGCGTTCTTCTGTGTTCAAAAACGGCCGTTTCTTCCCCACCTTCTCATCCACCAAAACGGCCGTTTTCTCTCAATAAACACAGATACGATCAAACACGGATGGCTTAACGGGCGTTTCTTCCCCCATCTTCTCACTCACCAAAACGGCCGTTTTTGACGACAGACGACAGACGACAGACGACAGACGACGAAATGAATGGGGAAAACGGCCGTTTTCCATCATAGCTATTTACAGAAAAAGCACCCGACTAACCAGTTAAGGAGAGATCAAGTCAGGAAATTCAACTGGTGTCCAGCCAATCACGTTAACATCCCTACCCCCATTGTCATCAATATGCCACAGAAGTTGGGATTGCCAGCTCGCTGCATCCAGTAATTTTACATCTGCTTCGCTTCCATCTTCCGTTCTCATCACATACACTATTTGATTGGCTTTAGGCAGCCACCGACCCTCAAAAAAACCAGGCTCACAAACTTGCCGAATCGTGCCTGTTTGCGTGTCTAGTATAAGGCACATCAAAACGCGCTTGATAGTACAGCAGCCCCAGCTCACGGTTTTCGCGCTGGCCGGTAAAGTCGCGGTCGGTGAGGGTTTGGGTGGGCGGGGTGCCTCGGTAGCTGCCGTAGGGGTAGTAGTAGGCAATGTTGCTGTTGGGTACGATGCCGCCGCTCAGGGTGCTGTGGGTCACGGTGCTGCCCAAGTGGTCAGTGTAAAGATAGTAAAGCGTGTTGCTGCCGCCAACCACCTGCACCCGGCTGGCAACGGCTTGTCCCGCAATCGTATACGTCACCCGCCGCGTCACCGTGCTGCCGTTCACCTCCTCTGAGTAGCCGGGGAACGGGAAATAGGTCGTCTTTCCCCCCGGCCCACCGTCATCACCCGCTGCCCGCTGGCATCGTAGGCAAACGGCCGTTTGCCTACCATGCCAGCGGTTTGTTTCAGGGATAGTAGTCATTCCTTGGCTGGTAAGCTGCCAATTTTTCCCTTGGAAACATATCTTTAGCAGTTATTGTTTTTAACTATCACCAAAATGTTATGGAGGTGACCACTGATTGGAGGGGGTTTCAAGGCACTCTGTCGAATCAGGGTTGAGTAAATTCGTGTATAACGCTTCCGCATCCCAATTACTAACCTCGCTAATAGGCTGATGCCCTTCTAAAGTTAGCTCAGCACTTGCATTTGCGCGATCCATAAAACCTTTACTTCCATCAGGATTCCAAATCTCTGGCCTCCACAACAATAAGATAGACCCTCCATTTCCATTGAGACAGACTTCCACATTTTCCCCGACATTTCTTGCCGATTCTGCGTAAGCAGTCAAGATGCCTTGCTCTGCAAAATAAAAGCGAAAACTTGCTGGCAGAAGACCCTGATAAGGTTTTGGGATAGTCCACAGCCACACCTCAGATGGTTGTCCAAATTGTGCCATCAAGGATGCAGGTGTAAAGTTCTCATACTTGCCCACCTGAATTTCAGCTTCAATTAGAATCCCATTTAGGATGGTAAACATATGTCTTGTTTGAATGTCGCCTGTGATATTAGGATCAATGAATTGTATTGTAACAATAGCATAGCCTTCTGGATAATCTTGAATGGTTATCACGGGATCAAACGGCTCATAGAGCTGAACGACCTCATCAATTGTGCTGATACCCATTTCAAGTCCCCACCAACAAGGCAATTGGCAGTTATCATTCGTTGTCATCAACTCGGTGTATCTTTCCCCACGTTGGCTTGGTTGAATCGTTGGCAGCGGGGTTAGCGATGGCGAGGGACTTGTAACTGTCTCAGTAGGCATGGTTGTTCTTGTTGGTTTCAAGGTTGCTGTTTGCGTTGGTAGTGGCGTAGCCGAAGGCAATACGGTGGGTGTCGTAGATGGCAACGGTATGCTTGTTTCCAGACTCAGGTTGGAGGCTACTGTTGCATTACTTGATTCCGGGCTGCCAGTAGCCAATCTTGCAGCTTCCTCACCTATTGGTTGTCCGGGTAAGCAACTAACCAGCATTGATAACAAAACAATAATTGGTATGACGCTGTACTTCATGTTATATGCGTGTAAGTACTCTGTTTTCATTTTAAATTCCTTATTGCCCCATTGCCTGTAAAAGCCAGCCCGACATATGTTGGCTCATAAAATTTGCTCGATCCTGACCAGCGGTTGTCAATGCTCCTAACGCATTAGTTTCCCATTGCCCATATGTCCAACCTATTCCCATATCCGCAAACTCTTCGCCTGATGCACCAGAACGACTCTTCTGCCATTGGCTAAAATTTCCCCCAGCAAAACCCCACCTCAGATCACTCCCTTCTTCCAAATTTGGCCGATTTGGAAAGGTTGACCCTGGCGCACTCTGAACGTCCAATAATGCTTGGTTTGCATCACCTCCTAGCACAACAATGTCTAGAAGATGAAAAATCTCGTGAACTAACAAGTAATGATTGGTGATTTCCTTTTTGCCAATCGTAATCAAGTTTTCTGTTTGAGAAGCTATTGCATAGACACTGAACCCACCAGCGTCAACTAAATCTTTATCTACATTGGCTAGAGTAATGGGACCACCAAACACGTTCAAGAAAGTTTCTTGGGCCGATAGACCGCCGACTTCCTGTGCCATTCGCTGTGCAATATCGTCGGCCGCCTGATGAGCCATTTGCTTCTCAGCCAAGGTCAAATCCCCTGTAAAGTTAAAGTATGGAGAAGTAAAGGGTTTCGGTTTAGAAGTATTGCAGGCTTGGGTATCTACACCACCATCTAACAATGTGCAATCCACATGCCCCGTTGGATCAACCCGGTTAAGAGGCGAATTTCGGACGTAGGTGTAGCGATTTAGGCTTTGGGGGTTGGCAGGGTCAGGGATAATCGTATCGGCCGAGGCAAAACGGCCGATTGAAGGCACGTAAAATCTTGCTTGATAATACAGCAGCCCAAGCTCGCGGTTCTCGCGCTGGCCGGTGAAGTCGCG
>JAGQGA010000670.1 GCA_020432595.1 Anaerolineales bacterium
TGGCGGCAAATTTTTCGGGGCGCAGGGGGAGGAGTGGGGTTAACGGCCGTTGCCAATGATAGGCCGCCAAAATTTTGTTTTCGGGAATGTCAAAGGCGAAATGATAAAAAGGGTGCCCGTTTTCTGGGGTGGTGTGAACAAAGGTGAGCGTTGTTTGCCCCGCCGCCAGGGTAAGTTCGCTGCCGTTTTCAGCCAGTACGGCCAGCCCCAACGTGTTGTGGTAAAACTGTTTCATTTGGGTGAGGGAAACGGCCGTTTGCAGCCGCACATGCTTAATACGCTGTTGTGACATAGCCAACCTCCATGGGGATAAATCGTAACCGATTCGCCCCGTGATGCCAAAACCGATTCAGGCAAGGCCAGTAAAACTGTTATAATCAGCGGCACTGTTAGCAACCCCACACAATCGAGGAGGTGTTTGTGTATATTCTCATCGTCAATGAAGACCCGTTGGGACGAGACCTGGCGGCAACGCTGGTGCGGGGCGGGCATGAAGTGGCCTATCTTGACCCCGAAGAGGAATACTGCAACCTGATTGCGGCCGAGTTGGGCTGTTTGGTGATCAACGGCGAGACGACCAACATCAACGTGTTGCAGGAAGCGGGGATTGAGCGAGCCGATGTGGTGGTGGCGTTGCACCAGAAAGACATCAAAAACATCATGGTGGGGATTTTTGCGCGGCAGTTTGCCGTGCCGCAAATTATGGCGCGGCTGCGGCAGCCACATTACGCTTCAGCGTATGAATTGGCGGGGATTGACCATGTCTTTAGCGAGTTCGACTTCTTACTCAACAAGATCATTATTGCCATTGAAGACCCGCACGTGAAGCAGGTGATGAAGCTAGGGAATGGGGAGATCGAGATTGCATCGCTGGATTTGGTAGCAGATTCGCCGCTGGTCGGCCGGCCGATTAGCGCGGTGTGGGAGCATCGAGAGTACCCCAACAAGGCGTTGGTGCTGGGGCTAATTAAGGCGCGGGATCAGGCAATGCATTTACCCCGTGAGCAGCCCATTGTCGAAGCAGGCGACAATCTGATTGTGGTGGGGTTGCCGGAAGATGTTCACCAAATTAGTGCTTATATCAACAATCGGCGGCGCTGGTAGATGATGATGGATGCCCGAACACAACCGTGGCGACGGCGGTTGCTGCTGGTGCTGGCCTATCAGGCTCCTGTGTCGCTGGCTTTGGGGTTGGCACTGCTGCTGCCGCTGCTGTTTGCGGCGTGGGAAGCGCAGGGATTGCCAGCCTGGCTGGAAACGCGCAGCTATTTGCTCCCGGCGTTGGTGTGTTTGGCGTTTGGTGTGGCGGTACGCTGGCGCTTGGGGGAGGTGACGTGGAGTCTAACGGGCACAGAATCGCTGCTGGTAACAACGGCCGTTTGGCTGACCACTGGCCTCATCGGTGCCATGCCATTTGTGCTGCTGCTTGCCACGCCGCCCGTAGATGCGCTGTTGGAAAGCGTGAGTGGCTTTACCACAGCGGGAACAACAATGCTGACGGGGCTGGATACCATGCCCACTTCGATCATTGTTTGGCGCAGCCTCATTCAGTGGCTGGGGGGCATGGGGGTGCTGCTGATTGTGCTGATTGTGGGGCGGGCGCAGGGGAGCAGTGCCAACTCGCTGCTGAGTGCTGAAGGGGTGAAGATTAGTTCGGGGCGGCTGTCGTTAAATTTTGCAAAAGCGGCCGTTCGCTTTATCCAAATTTATGTCGTCCTGACGCTGCTGCAAACCATTTTGACTACCCTCTTGGGCATGTCGCTTTTTGACAGCCTGTCCCACGCCATGACCACCGTCGCCACCGGCGGCTTCTCCCCCCACGACGAAAGTATTGCCTTTTATCGCAACCGCCCCGATATTTACCCTCTCTATCCCGCCATTGAATTTGTGCTGTCCATTTTTATGCTGGCTGGCGGCACCAACTTTTACGTGCTGTACCGCCTGGGCAAAGGGCAGTTGGCAGCGCTGTGGGACGGGCTGGAGATGCGGCTGCTGTGGCTGGTGGTGGTGGGTGCAACCTTGCTGGCGGCGTGGAATGCGTGGTCGCTGTTGGGTGGTCGCCTGGCCGATTGGCTGTTACGCAGCTTTTTTGAGGTGGCCTCTCTAGTTTCCACCACGGGTTATGAGATCACGGCGACGGGAACGTTTCCGCTGGAGGCAAAGGAGTTGTTTTTGTTGCTAATGATCATTGGCGGCTGCGCGGGGTCAACGGCCGGGGGGATCAAGCTGATCCGGCTGGGGATTTTGGGCAAGTTTATGGCGCATGAGATTCGGTTGCTCCGATCCTCGCCCCATACCGTGCATGTGCCAACCATTGACGGCCGGCCGATTTCTGATGGCAACTTTCGCCAATCCATTTTTATCCTGCTCCTTTGGCTGGTTTATCTGGCCGTGGGTGGTCTCATCATCACTTTGGTTGCCCCTCATCTAGCAATTGCCGATGCCTATTCCACCGTGTTTACGGCGATTGGTGTTTTTGGCCCCAGCTTTATTCCTGTTGACCAGGTTATCGCCCTGCCCATTGTGGCAAAAGTGGTGTTTATCATTGGTATGTTGGCCGGCCGCTTGGAAATCATCCCCCTGCTTGTTTTTTTTAACCTGGCCGCCTGGCGCAGATAAAACCCACGAGAGTGTCAGAAAGGTGTCATTACGGTGGCGGATGCGCAGAATCTCTAGTAGCCCATCTTGGCAGAGTGTGTATAATATGCCCCACTTACCGTCGAATATGGGCA
The DNA here is from genome assembly GCA_020432595.1 of Anaerolineales bacterium. The sequence continues at coordinate 2,733 of JAGQGA010000670.1, forward strand.
TTGTTGATTTACTGCTGATAATGACACTGGGTAACATTTGGGCGACAAGGCCGCGCTTTTGGTGAAAAACCGGGTCTGAACATCCACACCGTGCAACAAAGCAGGGTGATTTTTACAGGAGGAGAGGGTGGCGACCTTATTAGAAGTCAAAGATTTAAAAGTCGAATTTAAAACAGACAAGGGGTTGGTCAAAGCGGTCAATGGGGTTTCCTACCAGGTGCAGGAGGGAGAGACCCTGGGCGTTGTGGGCGAAAGTGGCTGCGGCAAAAGTGTCCACGCCCTGGCTTTGATGAAATTGGTGCCAGAGCCTCCCGGTCGTATTGCCGACGGCGAGGTGATTTTTGCGGGGGAACAGCTTTTAACCAAGACAAATGACCAAATGGAG
>JAGQGA010000671.1 GCA_020432595.1 Anaerolineales bacterium
TCGCGCTCGCCGCTGTACCGTTTATCGCCAAGCCAGGTGCTTTCAGAACCCCAGTAAATATCTTCTTCTGGTTCCCACACGTCTTCACGCCCGCCGCCAAAGCCGAACATTTTGAGACCCATGGATTCGATGGCGCAGTTACCAGCCAGGATCATCAGGTCGGCCCAGGAGATTTTACGGCCGTATTTTTGCTTAATCGGCCACAGCAGCCGCCGCGCTTTGTCGAGGTTGACGTTGTCGGGCCAGCTATTAAGCGGGGCAAAACGCTGGGTGCCAGACCCTGCCCCGCCACGGCCGTCGCCGGTGCGATAGGTACCGGCACTGTGCCACGCCATCCGAATGAAAAGTGGGCCGTAATGACCATAGTCGGCCGGCCACCACTCCTGCGAATCGGTCATCAAGGCATAGAGATCATTTTTTACGGCTTCGAGATCGAGGCTTTTAAACGCCTCGGCATAGTTAAAATCCTTACCCATTGGGTTGGACAAGGACGAGTTCTGGTCGAGAATCTTTAGATTTAACTGATTCGGCCACCAGTCCCGGTTTGACATGGTTCCTACTCTCGTATTTGATCCGCCCGTTATTGGGCACTTGCTTTCGCTAGTCATAATATCTCCAATCGTTTGCTTTATTTTGGATAAAATGCCCCACTCATTCTGTTTACCTTATTCAAGAATATTGTATTTTCAAAACTTGTTCCTGTCCAATTGTATAACCTTCAGCCGCGTCAGGTGTGTAGGCTAGTTACTCATCCAGCAGGACGACGGGTTCCTGGTAGTAGCGTAGGCGGCTGCGGGCCAGCTTGTCGGCCAGGAAGTCGTTGAACCAGGCGCGTTTGACGGCCAGCGGTTCATCGGCTTTAAGCCGCTGTAGGTCGGCGTTGAGGCGGAGGATGCGGCCGGGGATGACGAAGCGGGTGAGGCCGGCCGGAACAAAACGGCCGTCGCTGGCAACATCAAACACTGTTTCCGGCTTGAACTGGGGGAAGATGGCGACAGCAGCCATGTTGGGGAACTGTGCTAGCAGGCGGCTGGGGTTGGTGAGCAGGGTGCGCTCGACGTTGCCCCACTGGTTGTAACATTGCACCATCTCGTTCATGATGGTGAGCTGGTTGGGGTGGGGCGGGGCGGTGGCAAGCAGGGCGTTGCCATTGGGGTCGAGAAAGTAGCACAGGGCATCGGGTCGCTGGAAGGCGGCGGGGATGTCAGCGGCGGCGAGAGGGGTGAGGGTCAGGCCATCTATTTTTTGCAGCTCGGTTTGCAGTTCGGCAAACGGCCGTTCGCTGGAAATCGCATGATACCAAGTGTGGAGCTGTACCCCATCCCGGTTAGTGGAAGCCACCTGGACGATAATGTGGGGGTAGCCCAGCTCCTTAAACGCCGTAAAGCGGGTTGCCCCGTCGAGAATGACGTATTTGCCCTTCCAGTAGGTGGTGATGGGCGGGTTGACCAAACGGCCGTCAGCTTCCAGCCGATCCATCAACCGCGCCACCCGCTTGGCATCGGTTTCCTCATGCGGTACCACTAGTTCGATGGGAACCAACTGAAGCGACAGGCTCTCGTCGGCGCGTTCGCGCTGGAGGGCCTGGGCGAGTTCGCGGGCGACGATAACGGCCGTTTGCGGGCGCGGCTGAATCAGCTTGGTGACGTGTTTTTCCACCAGGACGCGGGGGTGTTGCCGCAGTGCCACGGCCGTGGGTGAGGGTTCAGCCAACGCTTCGGGTATGTCGGACAGGGCGGCACCGGCTAAACGGCCGTTGTTCAACGCCTCCAGCAGCGCCGCCTCATTCACCAAGTCAGTGTGGCCGCTGTTGATTAGGTAGGCATCAGACGGCAAAATGGCGAGTTCCCGCTGTCCGATGATGGCATCGGTTTCCTGGCGAAACGGGACGTGGAGCGTCACAAAATCAGATTGCGCCAATAGTTCGTGCAGGTCGGCCGCTTCCACCCCGGCCGCCAGCGCCAGTTCCGGGGTCAGGCGGGGCTGGTTGACCAAAATTCGCATATCAAACGCTTGGGCGCGGCGGGCAACCTGCTTACCCACATGCCCAAAGCCAATAATTCCCAGCGTTTTGCCCGCCAGCCGGTCGTCGCCAAATTTGCTGGCAAGCCGCAGCAGTCGCCCCAGCGTATGTTCGGCAATGGTAACAGCGTTGCTGCCGGGGGCGTTGTAAATTTCGACCCCCAGCGAGCGGGCGGTGGAGACGCCGATGTTGTCGAGCCAGGGGCTGGTGGAGGCGATGGCTTGCAGTTTGTGGCCGTATTCAATGACCTGGCCGGAGAGGGGTGTGTGGCCGTCTACAAGAATGGCTTCGTAGCCGCCAATGTGCTGGAGCAGTTCTTCTTTGCTAGGGTGGAGGAGGGTGTCAATAACGGCCGTTTCTTGCAGCACCGCCAGGGCCATCTCGTCCAGTTCGGTGGTAACCAGAATACGCGGCTGCTGGGCTTCGGTCGGCGTGGCTTCGGCTGGTTCGTCGCTTTCTTCAGGTATGGTGATAGGTGTTTTGCTAACGGCCGTTTTGTGGAAAAAGCCGCAGGCCGCCACGTCCACATTGCCGCCGCTGAGGATGACCCCCACCCGCTTGCCCGCCAATGGGTATTGCCCGGTAAAAAGCGGAGCCAGTGCCACCGCAGAGCTAGGTTCAACGACGATTTTAAGCCGTGACCAGAGGAATTGCAGCGTGTTCATGATGTCGTCTTCGCTAACCGTCACCATGTCGTGGACGTACTGGCGCATGACGGCTAAATTTCGTTCGCCAATGTGGCGGGTACGAAGACCGTCGGCAATGGTGTTGGGGACGTGGGGAAAGGTGATGATTTCGCCTGCCCGCCACGATTGGTTGGCATCATCGGCGATGGCGGGTTCCACGCCCACCACGCGGCAGTTGGGCGACAGGGCGGCGGTTGCTAACGCGCTGCCGCTGATCAGCCCGCCGCCGCCCACGGGGACAAACAAGACATCGAGTTCGCCGACTTCGTTAAACAGCTCAAAAGCGGCCGTTCCTTGCCCAATAATGATGTTGTCATTGTCGTAGGGGTGGATAAGGGTGTAGCCGTGCTGGGTAATTAGGTCAGCGGTGACCTGCTCGCGCTCAACGGCGGCGCAGGTGACGA
>JAGQGA010000672.1 GCA_020432595.1 Anaerolineales bacterium
CAATCCAGGCTGAGGAACGGGAACTGCTCAATTTTACCCTGCGGCGGGCGGGCATGTCGGTGACGCTGAGCGGGAGTTTGGATGAAGTGGTGGGGTTGGTACAGGAACGGCCGTTTGACCTGCTGCTGGTGGCGTGGTCAGGCCAGCGTGACCTGCGAAAAATGGCCCACACTATCCGCGCCGTGGTGCAGCTTCCTCTTCTGTTTATCGTAGATAACCTTTCTGAAGATTTACACTGCGATCTGCTTGATTTTGGGGTAGATGTGGTAGTAGAACGGCCGTTTTCCCTGCGCGTTCTCTCCCGCCAGGTGCGTGGCCTGCTGCGCCGCACTAGCAACGTCCCGCCATCCATTTTACCCATCATCGAGATTAACCAACTTTCGGTAGACCCCACCGTTCGCACCGTGCAATATGATGCAACCCCACCCCAACGGCTTACCCAGCTTGAGTTTCGCCTGCTCTACATGCTCATGAGCAACGCCGGGCATGTGGTGACAACCGATGAACTGGTGGAGCGGGTCTGGGGCTACAGCGAGGCGGGCAATCGGGGGTTGGTACGCGGGTTGGTTAGCCGCCTGCGCCGCAAAATTGAGCCGGATGCCAACGAACCGCTGTTTATTGAAACGCTGCCAGGGATTGGCTATCGCTTTATTTTGGAGCAATAGGCGTAGAAACGGCCGTTTTTTCACCGCTTTGTGACGGTTTTTGCCATTTTCGCACGGAAATCAAACACATCTTCGTCCAAATTTAAACACCCTCCTTTTATAATTTCGGGTAACTTAATGATGATTTGGCTTTAGCCAAAAGAGGATCAAACGAATGGCAAAAACGAGAGTAATCATAGCACGGTGCCCAGAATGTAATGCTCGCGTTGAATTTGAAACCATGCCAGAATTGGAGCAGGTTGTTACCTGTTCAGAGTGTGGTGAGTTGTTAGAAGTAGTTGACCGCGAGCCTTTAACCCTGTACTGGGCATACGATTTTGAAGAGGATTCGGACTTCTCAGAAGATGATTTTGAAGAAGATTATTACGACGACGATGATGATGAGTGGTAATAAAATTGTCCTTGTTTGTCCTGAATGCGAAGCAAGTCTTCGCTTAAAAAAGCCCCCTGTTATAAGCCAACCTATCACGTGCAGTGTTTGTCATGCTAGGCTGGAAGTGACCCGCGTGAACCCTATTGAGCTGTGGCCGGTGAACGAGGAAGCGTTGTTTTCTGAACACGTTTCTCGTCGTCAGGGCGGCAAGAAGCATGAGCGTCGTCGCCGTGCTTATGATGAGTGGGATTAGTTGTGGGGCGCGGGTGTATTTGCCAGCCCCAAAAATGAGCCAGAAAAAGGCCGGGCACGTTCGCCCGGCCTTTTTTATGGGTTAGCTGATTGGCTGTTTGGCTTTGAGCTTGCGGCGGCCGACGCGCTGCCATTGGTGGATGGGTTGCCCACATAGGAATTGGCAGAGGCCATGCAGGGCGGCGCGGTTGCTGTTGACAAGAAAGGTGGGGAGGTAGGCCAAACGGCCGTTAACCCACCCTCTATTCCCCAGCCACGCCAGCCCATACACCCCCACCTGGGCAGCAAACAAAATCACGCAAAATAAATCAACATTGATAAACAGCAGCCCTACATTGCCAATCAAAGCACCCACCATTGCCAGCGGCACTAACGGGCGAGCGTATTTGTGTGACACAATGTGCCAAGCGATGAGCGGCCGGCGCAGCGGCAAAAGCTGCCATCCCAGGCTCATCAACTGAAAATGCCCCGATACCATGCGCGTGCGCCGCAGCATTTCATCCTTGGCCGTTAGTGAAACCCGTTCATAGGATCGCGCCAGCGGCGTGTAGTGGACATTGACCCCCTGTTTAATAAGCCGCAAGGCCAGGTAAAGATCATCATTGATGATGGTGGTGGGAACCATTTCAAACAGCTCACGCCGAATCGCCATCACTTCACCCGGCGCACCCGTCGTCGTCCCCAACGCTGTTTGCCAGCTTTTGATCTGCGATTCGTACCGCCAATATAGCCCCTCAGAATCACCCAGTGCCCCGTCGCCGCGCATAATCAACTTGGCTCCGCTGACCATGCCGATGGCGGGGTCAACAAAAGGAGCTACAAGTTGGCGCAGGGTGTCGGGAGTGTATAAGTTGTTGGCATCGGAAAAGGCAAGGATGGTGCCATGCGCCTGGGCAGCAGCGCGGTTGATGGCTGCCACCTTGCCCTGTCGCAGCGGGGTAAAGGATAGCAATACCCCCTGTGCGGCAAACTGCTGCACGATCTTAGGCGTAGCATCATGAGAACCATCGGCGGCGACGATGATTTGCAGTTTGTCGGTGGGATAGTCGAGTGCCAGGGTGTTTTGCAGTTTGGTGGCGATGACGGCTTCTTCGTTGTAGGCGGCAATGATGAGGGTGACGCTGGGCAGTTGGGCGTTGGGCTGGGGGGAAAACGGCCGTTTTTCTCCCCACACGCCCGCCAGCAGCACCAGCAGCAGCGGATAGCCCAGGTAAACATACAGCACAAAACCTACGCTTCCCCAGAGAAGCGCCTGTAAAAGCGGTTCCATTGGCTTTACCCCTGGGTTGGTTGGACGGCGGTTAACGGCCGTTCCGCCAGCAAACCCTGATAAAGCTGGTTGATGCGCTCGGCGGTGTTGCCCAATGAATAGCCGCGCACAATATGCTGCCGCGCCCGCTGCCCCAAATAATACCGCTGGGCCGGGTTTTCCAGCAGCAGCGAAATCGCCGCCAGCATCTCATCCGGCGCATTGCGGTTAACCAGCCAGCCGTTGCTGGCGTGGTCAATCAGGTCAATGGCCCCACCGACGCGGGTGGCAATGCAGGGCAACGCCGTACTCATCGCCTCTAGCAGCGCATTAGACAGCCCTTCGGTGTGGGAAGGCAGTAGGAAAAGGTCGGCCGCTTTCAGATAGGGAGCCACGTCGTTGACGCGCCCCAGCAGATGCACGCCGGGGCTGGCCTGGCCGTGCAAACCGGGTTCGTCGGGGCCGCTGCCCAAAATGAGCAGGGAAGCATCGGGGTGCTGTTCGCGCAGCAGCGGCCAAATTGCCAGCAAATGCTCCACTCGCTTTTCTGGCG
>JAGQGA010000673.1 GCA_020432595.1 Anaerolineales bacterium
AAGCAGGTGGCACGGGAGCGGGTTTTGAACAATATTAACCAAAAAATTCAGGGAACCACGACGATGGATTCGGCATTGCAAACAGCAATTCAGGAATTGGGGAAGGCACTGAAGGCGCGTTATACGCAAATTGAGTTGACCGTGGAGTCGCCGCCAAATGGGTTTAATGGACAGGAGTGAGCCGAGAATGCCCAATGAAGTAAATGAGATCGGTGAAGGGATGATGCCTCCATTAGAGGCACTGCGGCTGCTGGATTTGTCGCTCGATTTGGTCTGCGTGGTGGGGAAAAACGGCCGTTTTCAATGGGTCAACGCCACCTTCACCCGCACCCTGGGGTGGACACAGAACGCCTTGCGGCAAATGTCATTTCTGGAGCTGATTCACCCGCAGGATAAAGACCGCTTTTTAGCCAATGTTGCCAACCTGTTCCGGCAAAAACCGGTGGCCGATTTGGAGTGCCGCCTGCGTTTGGCCGATGCCAACTATCGGTGGTTTGCCTGGCGCATTGAGGGGTTTTCTAACGGGGGGATGCAGGCGGTGTTGCGGGATGTGACCGAGGTGCGGCAGCAAACGGCCGTTCAAGACAAGCGGTATATGCAGACCCTGTACCAAATCACCAACCAGCCCCAGATAACGCCCAATAACATTGCCATTCCCCACGCCCTAGCCGAAGCTGCACGGGTGCTAGAATTGGGCACCGGAATGGTGAGCCGCGTTGTTGACCAGGAATACACCGTTCAATATGTTACGGCCGGCTCAGATATTCAACCAGGTCAACAGTCTCGCTTGGGCGACACCTTTTGCGATTTAACGATGACGAGTGAGGATGTGATTGCCATCCATCACGCGCAAAAATCGTCGCACAACCGCCACCCATGCTACCTGCTGCGCCGAATTGAGGCGTATATTGGGGTTGTGCTGCGAGTCAATGGCGAGACATATGGTGCTTTGAATTTTTCCAGCTCTCAGCCACGTCGCCCTTTTACCGTCGTAGACAAAAGCTTTGTCGAGGTGTTGGCACGCTGGGTGGAGTCGCGGTTGGAGCAAGTGCAGCATTCGCAGCAGATGGCAGCGGCCAGTGCCATTCAAAATGCCGTTGTGGAACATGCTGGTTATGCCATTGTGGCGACTGATGCCAATGGCTTGATCCAGCTTTTTAACCCGTCGGCGGAAGCCATGTTGGGTTATTCGGCATCTGAGATGGTGGGGCGGCAGCCGCTGACGGTGATGCATACCCCGTCGGAACTGGCGCAAAGGGCGCAACTTTTTTCGCAGGAGATGGGCGTGGTGCTACAGCCGGGTTTGGATGTGCTGGTAGCGCGGGCGCGGCGGGGGCTACCCAACTTGTTTAAGTGGACGTATGTGGGGAAAAACGGCCGTTTTATTCCCGTCTACCTCAACATCACACCCCTGCGCGATGATCAGGACAACATTACCGGCTATTTATGCATTGCCAGCGATGCTGCCGAACAGCAGCAGGTGCAGCAGTTTCAGCAGTTGCAAATGCAGCTTGCCAGCTTTAGTGCCGCCGTGGGGCAAGCCCTCACGCGCTCGGTATCGCTCCAGGCCATGCTGCAAGCCAGTGCTGAAGCGATGGTGCAGCATTTGGAAACGGCCGTTGCCCGTATTTGGACGCTCAGCGAGCAAGGCGATTCGCTCCAGCTCCAGGCCAGTGCCGGGTTGGCCACCAATGTGGATGGTGAAAAAAGGCTCGTCACCATTGGGCAGGGCGAAATCGGCCACATTGCCCAAACAAAACAACCCCATTTTACCAACGATGCAGCTCACGATGCCCTATTCAGCGATACCGATTGGGTAGCCGATGAACCACTGCAGGCATTTGCCGGTTATCCCCTGCTCATAGACGGCGAACTGGTGGGTGTTATTGGTCTGTTTGCCCGCCACGCTCTGTCTGAAGCTGTGATCCACGCGCTGGCTGGTGCGGCTCAAAGCATTGCCCTCTCCATTCATCGTGACCAAGTTGAGCAAGCGCTGCGCCGCACCCGTGACGAACTGGAACTGGAAGTTGCTAAACGCACCGCCGAGCTATCGGAAAAGAATATTTTGCTACGGGCGCAGGTCAGTGAGCGCGACGAAACCAACATTATTTTGCGTAAACGGGCGGCCGAACTGGAAATTGTCACCCGTGTAAGCACGGCCGCTTCTTCCATTGCTGACACCGACCGCCTGATGCAGGAAGTGGTCAATCTGATCAAGGTCAGTTTTGACCTGTACCACGCCCACTTTTACGTGCTAAACGATGTTGGCGATGCCTTAGCACTGTCCATTGGTGCCGGAGAGGTAGGGCGTATGCTGTTAGAAAAAGGGCATACCATTCCCCTAACACAGCCTAACTCGTTGGTAGTGCGGGCGGCATTGACTCGGCGCGGGGTCATCGAAAACGATCTGTATGCTGCGCCGGGGTATTTGGCAAACCCTCTTTTGCCCGAATCCCGCTCGTCTATGGCGATTCCCATGATTGTTGGTGATGAGGTATTGGGGGTGCTAAACGTGCAGTCTGATGTGGTCAACCACTTTACCGATGAGGATGTGCGTATTCAAACCACGCTGGCTTCACAAATTGCGCTGGCTTTGCAGCATACGCGCTCACTGGCGCGGGCGCAAACGGCCATCCAGCGGCTCAATAACCTGACCCGCCGTTTGTCGTGGGAGGGGTGGGCTGATTATTTGGCCGAACAAGAGCAACCCCATTTAGGCTATGGCTATGATTTGGTGCAAACGCGCACTATGCACAATGGGCTGCCACTGGGGGCGGGGCAGCAGGTGGTGAAGCAGCGTTTGCGTGTTCAAGGCAATGAAATTGGCGAGCTACTTTTGACGGATCCACAAGAGTTTGCCGAAGATGTGGATGACATTGTCCACGAGGTAGCAGAGCAACTAACAGCACACATTGAAACATTGCGGCTGTCGGAACAGATGCGGGGGGCACTAGCGCGAACTGAGGCACTGTATGCCAGCAGTGACCAGATTGTGCGTTCAAGTAGCTCGGCCGAGGTTTTGAGTGCCTTAGTGGCTTCGGTGGGGGTAGATCAGTTTGTCAGTGCCAGCCTGCTGT
>JAGQGA010000674.1 GCA_020432595.1 Anaerolineales bacterium
TTTGGCGTTGCCAACGGCATTACGGTAGATACCCACGTTAAGCGGCTGGCAAACCGACTGGGCTTAAGCAGCAGCGATGACCCGGCGAAGGTGGAGCAAGACCTGATGGCCGTTGTTTCCCACGACGAATGGATTAACATTTCACATCTGCTGATCTTTCACGGCCGGCGTGTGTGCCATGCCCGCAAACCCAACTGTTCTGGCTGCCCCCTGCGCCACCTCTGCCCCTCGGCTACCCAATGACCACACCCCAACCCCGCAAAGGAAGAAAAATGGATACCGTTACGATTTTGATGATCGTGATCGCGCTCGGTTTCATCACCGCTGCCTATTGGCGGCACGACGGCTCGCTGCAGGCCGGGCTGCAGGCCAGCGGCCGCACCCTGTTTAACCTCGCCCCGCTGCTCATTGCCGTCTTCACCATCATCGGGCTGGCTGAAGTTCTCATCCCCCGCGAAACCATTGCCGCCTGGCTGGGGGCCGATGCAGGCATCAAGGGCATTTTGATTGGCACCTTTGTGGGAGCCATCATTCCGCCTAGCGTTTTTGCCGTTTTTCCCATGGCCGCCACCTTTTACAAAGCGGGAGCCAGCACTGGCTCTGTGGTGTCGTTTATTGCCTCTTGGTCATTGCTGTGCGTTTTTCGGCTGCCGCTAGAAATTGGCGTGGTGGGGCTGCGCCCCACGCTGGTGCGCGTGGCCGCCACGCTGTGTGTCCCACCACTTGTCGGCATCCTTACCGACTTGGTGCTGCGGTTAGGCCACAGTTAATCAAACTCACCCTTTCTTCATGGCAAAATAGTCCTATATCCGTTACCCTTTGGCTTGCAGAAAGAAAGTATTGTTGTTGGTGTATTGGTATAAACAAGGGAATGTCATATGAATAGAAGCATTTACGGATTTGCTGTTTCGGCAAAAGCGGCGCTGCTTTTGCTTGTCTTTGTTTTGGGGGCTGCGGCCAGCACCTTTGCTTCCCCTCAGGTAACCATTAGCCACGTTTTGCCCAATATCGGGTCAAATCAAATCCCCGTTCTCATCACGATTGTTGGCAATGACCTGCCTGCTACTTTTTCAGCCACGCTCAGCCGGCCGGGTCAAGGCCCTGTGCCCGTGGTGGTGGATTTGCTCGACGAGCAGGCCGTTAGCAGCACAACACTACAGGCCGTGGTTCCGGCCGGCATTACTCCGGCTGAATACACGCTGTCGCTGCTGGATGAGCAGGGAAATGTTTTGGCAACGCTGGATGCTGCCTATACGGCCGTTTCTCCCGACAACAGCGACGACCTCTTTGCCAACTCATATGACTTTGCCGTGCAGCCTATTGGCAATCTACAGGTTGGGAAACCCGTTTCGCTCTCGTTAAAGGTACATCGCCTGGGCGGGCAAACGCCGCTGCGCCAGGTGGATGTGTCGTTTTATGTGGGCGAGAACCTGACCGACCCGGTGACGCAGGGGAATTTGCTGGGAACCGACACCCTTCCGCTCATTCAACCCAACGGAACGGCCGTTGCCAGTTTCACCTCCCCCCCCAACCAGGCCGGCACCTTCCAACTCTACGCCGTCATTGACCCCGCCGACAGTGTGGCTGAATTGACCAACGACAACAACATCGTTAGCCGCACCGTCACCATTCGGCCGGCGGGTAGCGACATTATCACCCCACCCACACCGGGCTTTACCATCAACGACGGCAGCCGCTTCACCCGCGACCGCGTTGTCCGTTTTGACCTCAACTTTGACACCAGCGACCCCGCCAACTCCCTACCGCGCTCCGTCATTTTTGTGGAATACATTTTTCTCCAAAGCGCCGGTAGCTGGGTGCCTGTGCAGCACAGCGGCTGGCTACCCGTTCCCGTCGCCAGCAATGGCTTCCCCTGGGAGCTTTATGACCACCCTGGCGCTCATTACATTCAGGCGTGGGCGGCCGACCACCTTGGCAATATTACGCCCAAACCGGCACTGAACTTTATCAACCTTGTCCCCGATGTGATTGACATTCTCACCGACGAAGGCCATCTTTACCGGCTGCCGCTGGCCGCAGGTGCCCAGGTGCAAGTGCGCCTGACCCCATTGGCGGGCGACCCCGACCTGTATGTGTGGGCACCCGACAGCACGCTGGTAGGCACCAGCCAACTCGTCGGCCAGGTTGATCAAGTCACCTTCACCGCTACCCAAAGCGGGATGCACCAGATTGAGGTTGATGGTGCCACCGCCGGGCAGTACAAGCTGGAGGTTATTTTCCTCAATAACAACCGCGCCCCCGAAGCGCCGCAGCCTTTCCGCCCCAAAGGGCGCTTCCAGCCCTACTTTGCCCCCACCGGCGAACCCGATGACAGTGCCGATGTCCCCGCCGCCCCCACATATTTTCTGAGCTTGCCCGTTATGAAGCGGTCATAAAAAAGAGATTAGAGATTAGAGATTGGAGATTACCATCAATCTCTAATCTCCAATCCCCAATCTCCAATCCCTATTTGCAGTATGTCCTCCATTTGGCAATCATTTGTCCCCTACCACGTAGCCTATGAGCTGTGGCAGCACCCCGACGGCGACCCGACGGAGCGGGAGCAGCGGTTTGAGGCGGTGCTGCTGTTTGCCGATGTGTCGGGTTTTACGGCGATGAGCGAGGCGTTAGCGACATTGGGCAAACCGGGGGCGGAGGGATTAACGGCCGTTCTCAACCACTACTTTGAGCCAATGATCGCCCTCATTCGCTCCTACGGTGGCATCGTGGGCAAATTTGGCGGCGATGCCATGACCATCTTCTTCCCCTGCGACGATGGCAACCAGCGGGAAATCGGTCGCCGCGCCATTCAATGCGCCCTGCACATGCAGGCCGAAATGAGCAAATATGCCACCATCGAGACCCGTGTCGGCACCTTCAGCCTTTCCATGAAAATGGGGTTAGCCATCGGCTCCATCTTTTGCACCACCGTTGGCGACCCGCGCCTGCGGCTGGAACACATCATCGCCGGGCAAGCCCTTGATTTGTGCGTAGCGGCCGAACACCTGGCGCAAGATGGCGAAATCATTACCCACCAACGGTTGGTGGATGTGGTCGGGCA
>JAGQGA010000675.1 GCA_020432595.1 Anaerolineales bacterium
ATCAGCTTGGCTTGCAGTTCAATTGCCTGTTCCCGCACTGCCGCCGCTTCCGCCTCCACTTCCTTAAACTTCTTCCGTCCCACCGTCAAATTTGCCACCATTTGCGCGAGTGCTGCCCCCAGTGACCCCGCCAGTGCCGCAATCGAACCACCGCCCGGCGTGGGGGCCGAACTGGCCGTTGCCGCCACAAAATCTTGCAGCGAACCCTCGGTGGCGGGGGCATTTTGCAGGTGGTATTCCAGCACCTGATCCTCCTGCATCCCGTCAATCTGCAAATACCATTTGGCTGCGTCACTCAACGCCTGCTGTGGAATTAGCCCAATCAATTCGCTGTGGGTAATGGCGCAGCCGTACCGCGCCGCCTCCCGCCGCACCGCTTCCTGCACCCGGTGCAGCGGCGACCGCTCCAAATGGTGGAAGTTCATGCTCACCTGCGCCTTCCCCTCCACCAAAAACCCCTTGGCCTGCACATAGCGGAAGCCACCGCTAATTTGGCGCATCGCCTCGGCCACCGCTTCGGCAATCTCCACCCGGTCGGTGTTGAGATAGATGTTGTAGGCGATCATAAACTGGCGCACGCCAATCACCGTTGCCCCCCAGGGAGCCGCTTTTTCTGGCCCTTCATCCGGCTTGCGCGAGGCCACCTTGCCAATTTCCGCCTTCCACCCTTCATATTCGCCCACGCGGATGTCGGGCAACGCTTCGCGGCTGGGGTGTTTGGCGGCCAGACCGTAGTAGTAAACGGCAATATCCAGTTCCCGCCCCACCCGTTCTCCCAGCCGGTATGCTATCGCCTTGCAGTCGCCGCTGTTGACCCCCTTCACCGGAATAAAGGGGCACACATCGGTAGCTCCGATGCGGGGGTGTTCGCCGGAATGCTCATCCATGTTGATTAGCTCTTTGGCCGTGGCGATGCCGCGAAAGGCTGCTTCCTCCACCCCAGCTGGGGAGCCAACCATCGTCACCACCGTGCGGTTGTGGTCGAGGTCGGTGCTGACGTTCACCACCTGCACCTCATTGGCCGAGCGCATGGCGGCGACAATGGCGTTAATCACTTCGGGGTTACGCCCGTTGCTAAAGTTGGGTACACATTCGACTATTTGCTGCATTTGTTCCTCTTGGGGACGGTAATCAGTAATTGGTAATCGGTAATCAGTGTTCAGTACTGATTACCGATTACCGATCACTTCTCAGTTTAGTAGACACCCACCCTTCACCACCCGCTCCACCACATTGCCGCCCAGCAAATAGGCCAGGTTGCGGTAGTCGGGGGTGTTGAGGAGGAGAAAGTCGGCGCGTTTGCCGACTTCGAGTGAGCCAATTTGCTGCCCTAGCCCGATGGCGTGGGCGGCGTTGAGGGTGCCGGCCGTCAGTGCTTCGCTGGGCAGCAGGCGCAAGTAGCGGCAGGCAATCGCCATAGTCAGGGGCATGGAAAAGCAGGGGGCGGAACCGGGGTTCATGTCGGTGGCGAGGGCAACGGCCGTTCCTGCATCCACCAACGCCCGCCCCGCCGCAAAATTGTGCAAGCCGAGGTTAAAATTGACGGTCGGCATCAGCACCGCCACCGTTTCCGACCCCGCTAACCGGGCAATGTCGCCTTCGTCCCGCGTCACCTCCAAATGGTCGGCCGAGGTCGCCCCCAATTCCAGCGCCATCGCCAGCCCGCCGAGGCTATTGAACTGGTCTACATGGATTTTGGCCCGCATCCCCGCCGCCAGCCCCGCCGCCAAAATGCGGCGCGTTTGCCCCACATCAAAGGCGTGGTCTTCGCAAAACACGTCAATAAACAGCGGGATGTCCTGCGTGGCAAAGTGGCTGGCGTGGTACCAATCCATTACCGCCGGAATCATTTCGTGGATGACCATCTCCACATAGCCGTCGCCGTTGTCCTTGTATTCTGGCGGCAGGGTGTGGGCACCGAGGAAGGTTGGCACAAGCTGGCAGGGATGCGCCAAGTCCAGGGCGGCAATCGCTTGCAATATCTTTAGCTCGGTTTCGGTGTTCAGCCCATACCCCGTTTTGACCTCAATGGTGGTGCTGCCCAGCGACAGCATCGTATCCAGCCGGGGTTTGGCGGCGGCAATCAATTCATCCAGCGTGGCTTCCCGCGTGTGGCGCATGGTGCTGACAATCCCCCCGCCAGCCGCCATAATCTCCATGTAGCTGGCTCCGCGCACCCGCAGCTCAAATTCATGGGCGCGGTCGCCGCCGTAGACGACGTGGGTGTGGCAGTCTACAAAGCCGGGGACGACGGCCTTGCCCTGGGCGTCTACCATTTGCGGGGCGTGGTAGCGGTTGAGGATGTCGGTGCTGGGGCCGAGGGCGGAAAAACGGCCGTTTTTCACCACCAGCGCCCCATCTGCTAAGGCTCCCACATCCGCCAACGCCGCCCCCCGTTTCACCCCATTTGGGCTGGCGCAAGTCACCATCTGCCCAATGTTGTGGACAATGAAATCGGCCGTTTCTTTCATATGCTTCTCCAGAAATAGGACGCAGATTTGCCTGATTTACCTGATCATAGAGTGATCACCATAGCAACATCAGGAAAATCAGGTAAATCAGCGTCCCATTACTCCACCACATCCAAATAATGGTAATAGTCCAACCCCTGCTGCTGCATGGCGCGGCGGTAGTTGATGGCGACGGCATCAAAGCGCAGGTGCAGCTCGTCGGCCAGGTCAAATGGCACTTGCTCCGGCCGCTGCGACTCCACAATGCGCTGGTCTTGCCCAAAAATGGTGTCTTCAAACGCCTGCAGCACGGTGTCGGGCTGTTCCAGGTCATAGTTGCGGCCAATGATGCAGTAGCCGCGACATCGGTTGTGGCTGATGGGCTGCGAAACAAAAAAGTAGACCATCCCCTTGGCTCCGCCCCAGCCCAGCCGCAGGACGATGGTGTAGGGCAGATGCAGTTCGTAGCGGCTGCGCCGTTCGGGTTTGACCACTTCCTCGTTGGCAAACACGGGGAAGTCGTCGCTGTTGGGGGCTTCGGGGCGGACGATGGTGTAGTGGAGCATGGGGTCGCGGATTTTGATGTCGGGGTCGGGAACTAACGG
>JAGQGA010000676.1 GCA_020432595.1 Anaerolineales bacterium
GGTTTCATCTCGCGCAGCACGCTTTCGTCAATAAGGTGTTGGGTGCGGGGGGTGTGGGGCAGGGTAACGACCACAAAATCACACTCAGCCAGCATGGAACGAGTGGCTTCGGTAGGGTAGATACGGTCGGGCAGGCTGCCTTGAGGGTCGCCGGTGCCGGGGATAACGTAGCCGCTGTCTTCGGTGCGGCGGGCATCGCGTTTGGTGACTAGGATTTTCATGCCAAACCCTTTTGCCAGCCGCGCCAGTTCACGCCCAATGCTGCCATAGCCGAGGATGCCGAGCGAACGGCCGTTAAGCTCCATCGGCACAAATTTCTCCCACCGCTCCGTCGGCCACGTCCCCACCTGCTGATACTTAAACCAGTTTGGCACCCGGTGTGCCCAGGCCAAAATTTGCGTCATGGCATATTGCGCCATCGCCGGGGCGTGAACACCGCTGGCATTGGTCAAAATGATGTCGCTGTTCCACAGAGGGGTATCTACCAAATTGTTTACCCCGGCGTAATGAAGCTGCGCCCAGCGTAAATTGGGTGCTTGTTCCAGTGAGGGTAAATCACCCAGGGCGTAGATAATTTCGGCCGGCGTGGTTTTGTTTTCCGGCCAGCCGTAATTGTTTAGCCGCACCTGTTCCACCTGAATTTGCGGCGAAACAGCGCGGATTTTTTCCATCAGTGCGGCGGGAAAGGGAGCCGTCACCACAACGTGTTTCATAACTTTTGTCCTTCCTGTGTCATACTTGCCGCGAAGTTTAGCATAATTATGTGGCTGTAGGGGAAAATTGGTTTCTATAAGGGCATCATGCGACGATATGCCCTGGACTACGTATAGAGATCAGTGAGGTGATTTATGAAGACAAGAAGCTCAATTGTGGGTGGCCTGATCATGATTGCGGTGGGCGTTTTGTTCTTGCTGCTGCAACTTTTTCCAGGATTAGGTGATTTTTTTGACATCGGACAGCTTTGGCCGCTGCTGATTATGCTGGTGGGACTATTTTTTCTGGTCGGCGCGGTATGGGGAACCCCGCCGCTGGCAATTCCCGGTTCGATTGTGGGTGGGATTGGGCTGATTTTGCTGTACCAAAACCTAACGGGACATTGGGATAGTTGGGCATATGTCTGGGCACTGATCCCTGGGTTTGTGGGAATTGGGCTGATTATTGCGGGCGTGTTGGGGCGGTTGCCAGAGCAGGTGGCGGCCGGCCGTCGGCTGCTGGTGATTAGTTTGGTGCTGTTTGTCGTTTTTGCCCTGTTCTTTACCGGTTTTGGCGGGCAGTTTGGGCAATTTTGGCCGCTGGCACTGATCGGGTTGGGGCTGTGGCTGCTGTTTGGCAATAAACGGCCGTTACGCAAACCCAAAAGCGACGTGGTGAAATAACAAAACGGGCTGCAACTTTTTATCAACCCTGTCGTAATAGGGTGTAGTAAAACAAAATTTGAAATGGGACTCTTTGGAGGTTAATTAAAATGAACGAAAAGCGACTTGTACGGTATAGTGATGATCGGATGTTTTTGGGTGTAGCCAGTGGTTTGGCACGTTACTTTGACATTGACCCCGCCATTGTGCGCTTGCTCTTTGTGCTGATGGCTTTGGGCGGTGGGCATGGGTTGATCATCTATCTCATCATGGCGATTTTGATGCCAGAAGCAGATGTGCCGGTAGCCAAGGCTGCTGCTTTTGATGAAGAAGAAATCGTCATTAAAGAGGCGTAACTGATTTATTCACCAGGCTTTTTCCCGGCATGGCTTGTCTAAGCCTCCAATCTCCTGGTGCTGGGATGGCAGAAACGGCCGTTTGTTTAACAAACGGCCGTTTTTTTATGCCTGTCAAAAACGGCCAACCTCTATATAATTCCCCCCTATGGCATCACTATTCCAAAAATTAAGAACACTTTTTAAGGCCACGCTCCATGAGTTGGCCGACAAAGCAATTCAGCGCAGCGACCTGGCCGTCTACGACGAATACATTCGGCAGGCTGAGCGTGAGGTCAACGAATTTACCGACACCATTGCCCCCATGTTTGCCCAAATCAAAACAACCAAGCGTCGGCGCGAGACCCTGGCCGACAAGGCCGCCAAGCTTGACATCGCCATTGACCAATTCCTCATGCGCGGCAAACGCACCGAAGCCCTGGTTACGCAAAAGCAATTTACCTCCATCATGGAGATGATCAAAACCTATGATGCGTCGCTGGAGCGACAGGTGGGGGCAGCGGAAAAGCTTGACGACATCCGCATCAAGCTAGACGGGCGGCTAACCATTGCCAAGCAAGAGCGTGAAGAGTTGGCCTATTTGCTGGAACTTGCCAAAGCCAAAGAAATTTCTGCCCGCGCCATGCGCTCGCTCGATTCATTGATGGGCGAAGGCGACAGTGAGCTTTCAACCGCCGCCGAAAACATCCGCCGCCGTCTTGACCACGCCGACGCCGCCTGGGAAGTGCAGACAAGCAGCCTGGAGAACCAAATGGACGATGCAATGCAAAGCCTGGAAGTGGAGGCCGAATTGGCATCGCGCATGGAACGGTTGGGTCTGAACTGAGCAGTCATCAGTCATCGGTAATCGGTAATCAGTGCAAACCGATTACTGACTACTGATTACTGGCTACTGATTACTAGCTAGGATGAAGATAGCCCTCGTTCACGACTGGATGAACCAGATCGGCGGAGCCGAAGATGTGCTGGAGTCGCTGGTGGCACTCTATCCACAGGCTCCCGTTTACACCTCGCTCTACGCGCCTGACCGAATGCCCCCGCATTGGCAGCAGTGGGACATTCGGCCAGGGTTTATTGATCGCCTCCCATTTGCCCACCGCCAGCAGCAGCTTTACTTTCCGCTCTACCCCTTTGCCTTCGAGCAGTTTGATTTTCAGGATTATGATGTGGTGATTAGCAACAAAAGCGGTTTTTGCCACGGCATCATCACCGGGCCAGAGACACTGCATATTTGCTACTGCCTCACCCCTACGCGCTATGTTTGGCGTTATCCGCAGTATGCCGAGCGAGAACAGCTTGGGCGGCTGACGCGGACCATTCTGCCGCCGTTTCTGACCTTTT
>JAGQGA010000677.1 GCA_020432595.1 Anaerolineales bacterium
ATTGGCTGCTGGAAGTGCAGCAGCCGTCGTTTAACAAGGTGTATGTGGAGACAAACTGGTGTGAGCGGTTGGTAGAACGGCCGTTAATCTACCTCGAATCCTCTATGCCCTTCAACGACTGGGAAACCCACCTCATGCGCCAAACCCGGC
The DNA here is from genome assembly GCA_020432595.1 of Anaerolineales bacterium. The sequence continues at coordinate 151 of JAGQGA010000677.1, forward strand.
TGCTCGTCGCCAATTTGTGCGATGCCGACCTGCCGATGGTGTTTGAACACGGCGACCTCAGCCACCCCAACCTGTTTTTACTCAAAGACGGGCGCGTCGGGGTGGTGGATTGGGAGTTGGCCGAGCCAGAAGGACTGGTTGCCTATGACCTCTTTTTCTTCCTCACCTACGTTGCCTTTGCTCGCAGCAACGCCCAAACGGCCAGCGATTATCTCACCGCCTTTGAGCGAGCCTTTTTTGGCCCCACGGCGTGGGCCAAACCGTATGTGGACATGTACGCCCGCCGCTTCCGGCTCGATGCCGACCAGCTAACGGCCCTGTTTGTGCTGTGCTGGGCGCGGTATCTCTCCAACTTGCTGCTGCGGCTGGAGGACAACCGCCCCAGCGATGGGCGCGTTGCCAGCAGCACCGCCACCTGGCTTCGCAGCAACCGCTACTATGCGCTGTGGCAATACACCGTTAACAACGCCGAACAGCTTGTCTGGAACGGCCCCGCCCGTGCCAAGACGTTGAAAATGATGACCCAAGATTAGTAATCAGTAAACAGTAATCAGTAAACAGCCACGTCACTGATTACCGATTACCGATTACTGATTACCGCTGACCGATAACAATGAACATTCTATACCTAACCAACGGCTTTCCCTTTCCGCTGACCAGCGGTTATTTGCGCCATTACTTTTTGATCAAGGAGTTGGCTAAAGATCATGAGGTGTCGCTGTTGTCAATGGTGGCACCTAGCTATAAAGAGGAGCATCAGGAGGCTTTACGGCCGTTTACCAAGCGCATTATGACCTTCACCTCTTCTCGTAAAGGAGGCTCGCTGCCTAAGAAGGTGATCCGGCGGCTGCAATCCATTTCTCAGCCCGACCCCTCGGTGCAGAAAATGCGCCAGGCCATTGATGAGTTGCTCCGCACCGAGCAGTTTGATGTGGTTGTGAGCGGCAAACGGACGATGGAAGCGGTTGACCATTTGCGAATCCCGCTGGTGGCCGATATGTGTGATGCCACTTCTTCCCGCATTCAGGGCAGTATGCGTTTCGCCAGCCCGGCGCGGCTGCCGCTGCTGATGCTGGAGCTAAAGCAGATGCAGCAGGCGGAAAAGGCGTTTATGAAGCGGGCCGACCACTCCATTTTTATCTCCTCGCGGGATCGGGAGGATTTGCTGGGGCGGCAGACCAAGGGGACAACGATTGTGCCAAATGGGGTGGACTTGGATTTTTGGCAGCGACGAACGGCCGTTCGCGCCCGCTACCAAATCGCCTTCACCGGAGCCATGGATTACCGCCCCAACACCGATGCCGCCCTCTACCTCATCCAGGAAATCTTCCCCCTCGTGCAAAAAGAAATTCCCCAAGCCGAACTCTTCATCGTCGGCCGTGACCCGACTCCGGCACTTGTGGCTGCCGGGCAGCGCCAGGGTGTTACCGTCACCGGCTTTGTAGACGACGTGCGCGACTATTTAGACCAGACGACCGTTTTTGCCGCGCCCCTTCGCTTTGGAGCTGGGCAGCAAAACAAGGTGCTGGAAGCCATGGCTATGGAAATCCCCGTTGTCGCCTCGCCGCTGGCCGCCGACGGACTGCGTACCGAAGAAGGTGCCCAGCCGCCGCTCGACATAGTGACCGGCACCGAGCAGTTTGCCCAACGGCTGATCATGAAATTGCGCGAAGCCGAATCCTTCCCGCAGCCCCACCATGCCGGCCGTCTCTTCATCGAAACCCACTTTGTCTGGGGCTACAGCCGCCAGAAGCTCAACGAAATTATGGAAAAAGTGGCACTCGTGCCAGCTTTCGCCTAAGAATCAGTAATCGGTCATCAGTATTCGGTAATCAGTGACCGGATACTGATGACTGATTACTGATTACTGAACACTATGTTTACAGTAGCCGTCATCGGCCCCGACGGGGCTGGCAAATCAACCGTCACGCAGCAGGTGTTAAAACAGCTCGACCTGCCGCTGAAATATATCTATATGGGCGTGAATTTGGAGTCGAGCAACCTGGTGTTGCCCACCACACGCCTGATTCTGGAGCTGAAGCGGCTGCGCGGCGGCCGGCCGGACATGACCGGCCCACCCGACCCCACCAAACAAGCCGCGCCCATGCCGAAAAACCCGATCAAGCGGCTGGTCAAAGAAGTCAAAACCGCTTTTCGCATCGGCAATTTGATGGCCGAAGAGTGGTATCGCCAATTTTTTGTTTGGTATTACCACAACAAAGGCATTGTCGTGCTGTCTGACCGCCACTTTTTCTGCGACTACTATGCCCACGACATTGCCGTAGACCGCAGCCAACTGCCGCTGATGCGGCGGCTGCACGGCTTTTTGCTGGGCAACTTGTACCCGCGCCCCGACCTGCTGATTACGCTGGATGCCCCGGCCGAAGTCCTGTTTGCCCGCAAGGGTGAAGGGACAATTGCCATGCTGGAGAGCCGCCGCCAGGAATATTTCCGCCTGCGTGAAGCAGTGCCCCACTTTGAAACGGTGGATGCTTCGCAGCCGCTGGAGGATGTGGTGGATCAGGTGTCGGAAATTATTTGGCTGTTTTACCAAACCAAAACGGGGCGGGTGGTGAGGAATTGAGAATGGGGAATTGGGAATTGAGAATGGGGAATGAGATCGTTCTTAATTCTCAATTCTTAATTCCCAATTTCTTCTTCGTTAGATCAATCGTAACTTTGGTTTGTTATGTTGCTCTGAAATATCTGAGTACAGGAATTGATTGTGCGTACTTTTGTGAAGAAACTTTCGTCATTAACGGCCGTTGACAGCATGATGAACATGGCCGAACGCGCCGACAACCAGCGGCTCAACCTGCTGCGCGTGTTGACCTATCATCGGGTAGATGACCCGGAAAAACGGCCGTCGCTCTACCCACGGGTCACGGT
>JAGQGA010000678.1 GCA_020432595.1 Anaerolineales bacterium
TGTTTCAGAGCCACAATTTCGCCCGTCAGCCGGTCGGTGGCGCGGTGGACGATGCCCATGCCGCCCTGGCCTAGTTTTTCGTGGAGTTGGTAACGGCCGTTAATCAGCATCATACTATGTTAGTGATTCCTTTAAAAGCTGTTGTATCACCGCGTCAAGCTCAGCTGCCTGTGCTTGTTTTTGCCCATCTTGTTGTTTAGCCAAGCCTGCTTCCTTTTCTGCAATTTGTTCGTCAAATCCAGCGAGCCACATCATTACTTCCGCATGATAAAGCGGGTGCTGTCGCACAAAGGAGACTAAGCTTGCGGCCTCTGTCACCTTGCCATCGTCTAAATAGAACCAGGCAAACCCGGCCAGAATTTCCAAGATGAGCGGGATGGCCTTGATAGGTCTGGCAATCAAAAGCGCTTGTTGCAATGTCGATCTAGCTCGTTTGTCGTGCAGTTTGTGGTAGGCAAAACCCAGGTTGGTAGAACAGATAGCTATGCCAATCTGTTCCCCAATGTCCTGGCGAATTAGCAGGCTTTCCTGGTAAAAGTCACGTGCCTGCTCAAAATTGCTTAACTTGTAGGCTACCATCCCTAAATTGTTGAGGCTGCTCGCAATGCCATAAAGCTCTCCTATTTGTTGGCGAATGATTAAACTCTGGTGATGATACACTTGGGCAATGTTTAGATCGTCCTGTAAATAGGCGATGATCCCCAAATTGTTCAGGCTGTTGGCAATGCCTGCCTGATCGTTGATGGCTTGGCGAATCGCCAGACTTTGCTCGTGATAGGCACGTGCCTGGTCATATTGCTTTAAGTAGTAGGTTGCATTGCCCAAGTTGTTCAGGTCATTGGCAATGCCCGGCTGGTCACCTATGGCTTGGTGAATCGCTAGGCTTTGCTCATGGTAGCTCCGCGACTGCTCATAATCCCCTTGGAGATAGGCGATCCGCCCTAGCGTATGCAAGCTGGCCGCCATGCCATACTGGTCGTTGAACTTGTGTGCCATCTCTTGCGCCTGGTTGACAAATGACCGGGCTACAGGGTAGTTGCCTTGAAGCGTGTGTAGCTGTGCCTGCCAATTTAACAATTGTGTCCGACGCTCGTCATGGGGCTGTAACCGCTGTAGCCCGCGAGCGAGCAGTTTGCTGGCATGATGGTAATCGGCCGTTATTTCAATCAAGCTTTTGGCGACTGGGTTTAGATAGTGCATTTCTTTGTCAATGTTACCAGCATGATGCCAATGTTCCAGCAGTTTCTGGAAGTAGTCTTTATCATTCGCATACACCTGCTCAATGGCTTCGGCAACCTGGCGATGCCGTTGCTGCAAGGTGTCGTGGTCTAGGTTGGCAATGATTGTTTCGCGGAGCTTGTCGTGGGTGAACAGCCATTGGTCATCACGGACGGCAAAGATGGCGGATTCGGCACTGCGCTGCAGCCACGGGTCTAGCTGTCCTGGCGGGGCCAGGGTTGCTAAAAGGTTTAGGTCGAGCTGTCGCCCGTAAACGGCCGTTAATTGCAGCAGCCACCGATCTGCTTGCGGCACTTTTTCCAGCCGTCGCCGCAACAGATGCTGCATTCCGCTGGTTAAAATGCTGCTGGGCAGCGACATTGTCCCAATATCCCGCAGTTTTCCTGTTTCCGCCGCCAGCGTGTGCATCACCTCAACAATAAAAAAGGTGTTGCCCTCGGTTTCCTGGGTGAGAAGCGAGACAAGCTGTGGTGTCGTTGCCTTTTTGCCCAGCATAGCCTGACATAATGAAGCGATATGGGTCTCATCAAGACGCTCCAGCAGCAGAAGCTGTGTGCCTGCCAGCTCTGTTGGAAGAGTAGGATACTCATCCTGCCGGTAGGTACCCACAATGACCACATTGGCCGTTTGCTGGATGACTTTTGCCAACTGTTCCAAAGGAGCAAGCCCTTCACGTGCCCACTGCAAATCTTCCAAAAGTAGCAGCGTTGGCTGCGTTTGCCGCTGTAAAACAGTACTCAGAGTGAGGACAAGCCGCTGATGGGCGGCCGCGCCGTGTAAAGGAGGCAGCTCTGGAATGTGCCGTTTGAGCATGGATGACGTTGCCGCTGCAATTTGGCTTAAGATCCCGACTTCGAGATCGCTGATGGTGCTGTCCAGCATTAACTGCTGTGCTATTTGCCGCCACAATTGGTAAGGCATCCCTCCGTCGGCCACGGCTTGCCCGGTGAAGACGCGCCAACCGCTGACCAGGGCACGGATACGCAGTTCATCGAGCAAGCGGCTTTTGCCAACGCCGCTTTCGCCGCCAATGAGCCAGATGCTGCCTTGTCCAGCCTGAAGAGCGGTTAATAGTTGAGACAACTCAACCTCGCGGCCAACAAACTGGGCAGCCTGGAGATAGCTTTCGCGGATAGCTAGGCTTTCGTGGGGTGACGATTGATTGGTAGCTTTGCTGAAAGCGGCGATGGCTTCGGCGGCGGATTGATAGCGTTGGTGTGGGTTTTTTGCCAGGAGTTTGGCAACAACGGCCGTTAATGCCTCCCCCACCTGCAGCTTTCCCCAATCCGGCTCTCCCTCCAAAATCTCCCCAATGACATCGGCGGCGTGGATGTCAAAGGGGTGGTCATGGGCGAAAAGCTGATAGGCTAACACCCCAGCGGAGTAAAGGTCGCTGGCTTCAGTGGCGGCCTCCCCCTGCAACAGTTCTGGTGCCATGTAGAACCAGCTCCCTACTGATTCGGTGGCTTGCTCCTTGGCCGCCGCCAGCCCAAAGTCCAGCACCCGCACCGTGTCACCCACTACCAGCACATTGTCGGGTTTGAGGTCGCGGTGCAAAATGCCGCGCCGGTGCAGGTAGGCCAGGGCTTCGAGCATTTGAATGAGGAGGGCAACTTTTTCAGGGACAGAACGGCCGTTTGCCGCCGCCAAAATCGTCTGAGCATTCTCCAAATACGACATCGTAAAAAACGGCTGCCCGTTTTCATCAAAGCCATAATCCAGCACGCTGATGATGTTGGGGTGGCGCAGCCCGGCCAGCGTTTGAAACTCGTGCGCCAACGCCAGCCGCAGTTC
>JAGQGA010000679.1 GCA_020432595.1 Anaerolineales bacterium
GCCATGTGATAACAGGGAGCAAATCCTAACATTGCTAGGGCTACTGTGAGCGATGAAGTTCCTGTGCGCCCTAGCCCAGCACCGATTAGATTCATTGTTGGATCGCTTTATGAATTTTCGGCCGGCCGACGCAGCTTAAATCTTTGAATTTTGCCTGTGGCCGTCTTGGGCAAGTCATCTACGAACTCAATCCAGTGGGGACATTTGTAGGCAGCCAATTGGCTACCACAATGTTGCAATAGGGTACGCAATAAATTATTAGACGGTTGGTAGCCATTATGCAAACGGACATACGCCTTGGGCTTGATCATACCCTGCTGGTCTGATTGTGTCACCAGCGCACATTCCAAGACGGCGGGGTGGTCTAGCAGCACACTTTCGACCTCTACAGGTGATACCCAGAGGCCACCAACCTTGAACATGTCATCCGCACGCCCCATGTGCCAATAGAAGCCGTCTGCGTCCCGCGTGTATTTGTCCCCCGTAAACAGCCATTCGCCGCGAAAAGTCTGTCTGCTTTTCTCGTACTGATGCAGGTAAAACAGCGAGGTTGACTCGCTCTTGACGAGCAAATTGCCAATCTCACCATCAGCGACTTCGTTGCCAGCATCATCTACCAACTTGACCTCATGACCGGGGGATGGCTTACCACTGCTGCCTGGGCGCAAATCATCGGGACGATTCGCCATGAAGGTGTGAAGCGTTTCGGTACAGCCGATGGTGTCTAAAATCTCTAACCCTGTCGCCTCTTTCCATTGTTGCCACACAGAAGCGGGCAGGGCTTCACCTGCCGAAAGGCACATACGTAGCGACGTGAGATCGTACCGTTCGGACATCTGTTTGAGCGCCAATTGGGTGATATAGGCGGTGGGGACACTGATTAAGATGGTTGGCTTAAACCGTTCGATGGTGTCGAGTATGCCGACGGCCATACGTGGTGAACCTGCATATAGCACAATGCTGGCTCCGACATGCCACGGCATAACCAGGTTGGCACCTAAGCCATACACAAAGAAGAGCTTGGCAACCGAAAAGGTGCGATCTTGTTCGGTCATGCCCAAGAGTTCTACACCTGTATTCTGGGCAATGAGGGCATAATCTTTGTGGGCGTGAAACATGCCTTTGGGCTGGCCGGTTGTGCCGCTGGAGTAGTGCAATGAGCAGAAGTCGTCTCGGTGTGTTGGAACGGCCGTAAGCTGGGTTGGTTGTGGCCGAATCCAGTCGGCAAATGCGCTATCGGACGGGTGCTGTGGCTGACCAATGACAATAACATGCTGTTCGCTCCGAACCGGCTCTATTAGCGGCAGTAAACTTTCATGCACAATTAGGACGCGGAGGCCGCTATCGCGCAGAATGTAATCGTATTCATGGGATTGGAGCAGTGTGTTCATGCAAACGGCGATGGCTCCGAGTTTGATGATGCCAAAAAAAGAGGTGACCCATTCTGCACTATCGGGTGCGAGAATGCCGATGCGGTCGCCAAAGCGCACGCCCATTGCTTGTAACGCATTTCCTACTTGGTTTGCCGCATCAGCAACTTCCTGAAAAGTGAGAATACGGCCGTTACTGAGCAGGGCGATTTTATCAGGGCGGTGGGTGAGATTGTTCTCTAAAATGCTGTTTGCATTGTAAAAGAGGGGGAGTTCAGTGGATTTCATTGAGTCTTTCTAGTTCCGGTAATTTTCGGCCGATTCCAACCAACTCGCAGTCCATTCGTTATTAAAACGCTGGTGCAGCGATTGGAGTTGGGCATGGTATTGCTGTGCGAGATAGGCGGCAAAGTCGTGGGGGATGTCTGGATATTTCCCGCTGTTGACTTTATTCTGGACTGTCTCAGGAATGTATTGTTCGGAAACATCCACACCAAGAAAGCGGTGTACGTGAGACAGCAACTGGTCCGGATGCGCTTCCAACTGTTCATAGAAGCCAATAAATATCTGCTCGTTAGGGTAAACGCTTTCCCAAATCCGCAGCGTTCTCGGATAGTTCGAGAGTAGCTTTGTTCTGTCCATGTCCGCAAATTTTTCAAGGTCAGCTCTGCTGAGTGTATCCAGTGTGCCAAGACCAAGTACTCGATGGTGCATGGAAGCATGTGACCAAGTACGGTCAATTGGGTTGCGCAACAGAAAGATGATCTTGAGATTCGGCATTAGGGAGTGAACTTTTCTGACCACTGCTTCGTCAACAATCGAGTAGCCGGGCGTTATCTCCCCAGCAATTTGCCCTGCCCCTGGTGTAAAGAGAGACGCATACCAACGATCACCGCGTGGTAGAAGAAAATGACGAAAATGCCAACCGATATTCTTGCCATTTTTCACATCCCGCCAAACTCTGTACTTCAAAATCAAACGTAGTCGGCTACGTCCTAAACGATCATATGAAAGGCTGAGCGCCATCGGGCTGCGTCCCGGTCTGTTGAAGTGATGGAGTTCTTTTATGGGCGGCAACCAAATTTGTGGATGCTGCCTCAGATTGCCAGCCAGCCAGCTAGTTCCTGATTTTTGTGCGCCAATCCCGATAAAATGTGGGAGCGTACTCTTCTTGCGTATGAAATTTTCGCCAAGATTCATAAAACAAAAGCCTCACTCACCCATGTAGCGGCAGGGATCACCGAAAATAGTGCCGGTACGCCTATCAAATAACATGCTCATATTTTTACCAGGCAACCAAAACCTGGTTTTCACAACTTTCTCACTCCCCCATTCTCGATTCATCTCGTTTTTGATTGCTTCAAAATCTTTGTGCCTGCCGTGAATGATTTTTATTGGTTCATTCCAATTAAAAAATAGGGGAGACCTCGCATTCCAAGCATTGGAAAGCGTACAAATCTTACTATCAGACTGCAGCCAAGCTTCTAAGAAAACAGGTTGATCACCCTCAAATCTTCCCAAACTGCCGTCCCATTCCGCCAAATTTTGAGAGGCCACCTTTTTTTCATACATCTCCCGCCATTTACGAAACAACACATCGTTATTCGCGCTTTTTTTAAACAGAATAATGCCTGTATTGTATGGCTTACAGGCG
>JAGQGA010000067.1 GCA_020432595.1 Anaerolineales bacterium
CAGTCTCTTTGCGATATTTGCTGCTGTATTTGAGCAGGGCGGCCTGGTTTTCAATTTTGCCCCCGGCAAAGGCGAGGGCCAGCTTCACGCCGCGCCCATCGGCATAGGCGGCCAACTGCGCCCGGCGCGTCAGCACGGTGCCGGTTAGCCCGGCACTGTAGAGGGCGGCGTAGGGGGTGCCGCTGCTGCTGAGAAAGTGAATGGGGATGCCGTGTTCGGTGCAGGCGGCGATGGCATCAGCCGAAATGCTGACCCCTTTGCTGGCAATGGTGACGCTTTCGAGATGGAGCAGGGGGGCCTGGGCGAGGGTTTCTTTTTGCTGGGTGACTTTCAGCCGGCCTTGGTATTTGCCAATGTGGCTGCCGAACTGGTCGGCGATGAGGTTTTGAATGATGGGCATGGGTTCTCCTTATAAGAATGGGACGCGGACGAACGCAGACGAACGCGGATAAAGGGTGGCTGTTCGTGTGGTCTTTGGTCAATAGAACTTTGTGTATTTGGGTATAGGGTAACAAACGGCCGTTGTGAAAATGGAAAACGGGCAATTTTCGATCCAATTTTAGTTTGTCGCCGTACTGGCGACAAAGGCATGGCAACCTCCAATTATCAAATTTTTATGGAGGTGTTCCAATGTTCGGAAACAAAAAGGATAAAAAGCAGCGGCTCTCTTCGATTACTCAGCTAATCCGTGGGTCATTAAATGGCAAGTCTCTGCTGGAATTGGCAAATGATCTTAATGTGTCGCCAGGGACGATTACCAAAGATATGGGGGTTGTGGAAGAGACAACGGGTTTTATGTTGTTTGAAGAAAACGGCCGTTATTACTGGAGTGAGTACAATGATAACTGAATTTGTTTTGACCGATCATGCCCGTAAACGGATGGCACAGCGAAATGTGTCAGAAGTGGATATTTTGTTTATACTCCAGCACGGTCATGTAACGCACTGTGCTGGAACTATTATGGTGGCGTGTCGTCATAAAGATATACCTGAAGAACGGCTTATACTGGATCAATTTAGACGATTAGACGGAGTTTCTATCGTGATGAATCGGTTGGAACCGATTGTTATTACGGTTTGGCGTAATCGAAAGCGTGGATCGCGGCATATTCGGCGCAAGCGCAAAAACGGCCGTTAATTTCCGTGCGGATTTTCTTGGGGATGTTTTGAACAAGGCGGAGTTTGCCAAAACACTCCCAAAGACAGCAAACATTATCAATTTTGCCAAGTGGTGCAAAAATTTCCATTTTGGGGCAGTGGGTATGCTACAGTGTCAGTTGAGGTGAAAAATGAGTCATGCGCTAACACGTTTACAAACAATTCGCTTATCAGAACGAAAATGGCTAGAACGTGCCTGGTCTGATCAAGAATTAGCTGACGAATTAGGCATTGTACGGCAAACGGTTCATCGTAACCGGATGCTTTTGATGGAGTTAGAAGAAGATGAAACCATTTTCATCGAGGTTGAACATGGTCGTTACAAGCTCGATCCCAAGAAATATTTACCAAACTTAAAACTTAACCGGGCAACGGCAACCATTGCCTACACATTAGCCAAACGGTTGGCACGGCAATTGCCAGAGCCAGATTCGCATACATTGTCATTGCTCAAGGATTTGGCATTCGTCTTGCACCAACCGCTCATGGATCGGCTACTGCGAACAACGCAAGTGCTGAGTCTTGCTGGGGAGAGGAAGGATAAAACGGCCGTTTTTGAAAAAATTGTTGACTGCTGGCTTAACGAGTATGTTGTTTCCATTAAATATCGCAGTCCTCAAGCTAAACAACCAATCATTCATCGCGTCCATCCTTATCTAATTGAACCTTCACCCTGGAACGAAAGCCTCTACCTCATTGGGAAAAGCGAAAAGATGGGAAAAATAACAGCTTTCAAACTCAGCCGCATTGAAGCAGCCGCAGATACTACCCAGCCCGTTGAGTATCCCGAGGATTTTAATGAAGAAGAACTTCTGCAACTGGCCTGGGGCATTTGGCAAGGAGAGTCAGCCGAAACAGTTAAACTTCGCTTCAAGTATGGTATGGCTACCCATCGTCTGCAAGAAACAAAATGGCACCCCACAGAAAAAGTTGAGCCATGCAGCAATGGCGACCTCATTTGGTCAGCCGAAATTGCTGACTGGCAAGAAATGCTGCCCTGGATTCGTGGCTGGGGTGCAGATTGCGAAGTGCTTGAGCCTGTGACACTACGCCGCTCCTTAGAGCGTGAAGTTATGCAAATGGCTAAAACCTATCAAATTCAACTGCACAAACCTGATGCCAATGAAGACGAAGGTGATTACGACGATCAATGGGCAGCAGCGTTGTTTAGGAAGCAATGATGGAACTTTACGATTATCAAAAAGAATTGGCACGGTGCATTAGGCAAGGCAAAAATATTATTCTGCAAGCACCAACGGGAGCGGGAAAAACGATGGCAGCACTCTGGCCCTTTTTACAAAATTGGGCAGCCAATGGACAAATGACCCCGCGTAAATGCGTTTATGCCGTGCCGATGCGCGTCTTAGCCAATCAATTTAATGCCGAATACAACAAAATCGTTTACGAAAAGATGTTGATCGCTTCACCACCAACTATTAAGCGGCAAACAGGTGAATATAAAGAAGACCCTGAATTTTGCGCTGACATGACCTTTGCCACGATTGATCAGGTGCTGAGTAGTTGGCTCATGTCACCCTATAGCTTGCCCAAACGATTGGGCAATTTGAATGCAGGGGCGTTGGTAGGTAGTTATCTGGTTTTTGATGAGTTCCATCTGTTTGACCCTGATTCGACACTGCCGACGACGTTGCACATGTTGAAAACGCTAAAGGATGTTAGCCCTTTTGTTTTGATGACGGCGACGTTTTCCAAAGAGATGCTGGAGAAGTTGGCTGGTCATCTTAACGCTGTACCTTTTCTTTTGACAGATGAGATGCTCGAAAAGATTCCGGCGCAAAAGAAGGAACGGCGTTACATCACGATGGCCTTGCCGCTCACTTATAAAGATGAAGGCAAGCAGGTTCAGGCAGAGGAAACGGCCGTTTCCCACATCCTCCAAGCCCATCAAACCCGCACCCTCGTCGTCTGCAACCAAGTCGAACGCGCCCAAGCCGTTTACCGCGCTTTGTGTGCAGCGAAACCTGCTGGCGTGATCGTTTGTTTATTGCACAGCCGTTTCCTGCAAGCAGATCGACAAGAGGTTGAAGCGATGATTCGCCAAGAATTCCACAAAGATAAAAAGCAACACACCATCGCCAGCCTGATTCTGGTGGCAACCCAAGTCGTGGAGGTCGGCTTAGACATGAGTTGTGCTGTTCTGCATACAGAACTAGCCCCAGCAGCTTCTATTTTGCAAAGGGCGGGTCGTTGCGCTCGGTATGAGGGGGAAGTGGGGCAGGTATATGTTTACCCTTTGGTCGATGATGGCTATGCTCCTTATCATGGCAAATTGGCGCGGCAGCAAGCCGACTTGGGTTGGGCGTGGCTACAAGACAACCAGAGCCGCCATCTCACTTTTGCAGATGAACAAGCTCTGATTAATCATGCCCATACAGCCAGCGACAATCTCATTCTCAAGGCTGTGTTTGAGACGGAGTTTGCGTGGAAATCACAGATTCAGGCGGCTTGGCGAGGCGAGAAGAATCGAGGGGAAACGGCCGTTCTCATTCGCAACATCCAATCCATCTCCGTCGTCATCCACCCCGACCCCGACCAATTAATGGGCGCACCCTTCAAAGCCGATAGCTTTTCCCTGCATCCTGGCACTTTACAGGGTAAGTTTAAGGAATGGCGAGAAGCTAATGATACCCGCGATCCTGATTTTGATGCTGGGCATCTGGATTGGTTGGTAAAAAAGTTGGTTGAAGATGAGGATGACGAAGATATGCAAGGGAATCGCCCTATTCGCTATGGCTTCAAAAAGTTATCTTCTAAGTATGAGCTTCATGCCCCTTTGCTGGCACTGAACCCCGCTTTGGTTGGGTATTCAAAGGAGTTGGGGCTAACGCTGTATCCCGGTGAGTCTTATCAATGTGCTGTGCCGCAAACGGCCGTTGCCCAGCACCACACCGCCTATCGTTACCAATTAGAAAGCTACCTTCGCCACATCGAACTTGTCCATCGCGCTTTTGTCAACGATTCTTTGCCCCTCTTCCAGGCGGCGGCCAATCGGCTAGAAGCCGCTTATGGCTGGCAAACTGGCATCATCACTGAGATGGCGCATCTGGTGATGGCGGTGCATGATGTAGGTAAGCTAAGTGTAGGCTGGCAAACTTGGGCGCATGAGTGGCAAGCAGCCATTGGCAAGAAAATTACTGAGGTCAATTATGCAGCGGCTCATACGGATTATGATCCCACCAATAGTGAACATCAGCAGAAGAACCAAAAGATGCGGGGTAAACGGCCGTCGCACGCCGTTGAAAGTGCCTTAGCCGCGTTACCTATTTTGCAATCCCTTGTCGCCTTTGATATGCCTACTTATCAACCATTGCTGCGGGCGGCATTTACGGCCGTTGCCCGCCACCACGCTCCCTTTTCTTCTCAGCCCGACAGCTACAAACTAGTCAATTACCATTCTCAACACATCGCCAATACGTTACAATTATTGCCCGATCGTGTACAGGCTCAATGTCAAAGTGCTGAGGTTCAGGCTACAACCAATGTCAAACAATTGCCATCAGACTTTATTGACCGCTATTTCCTAATCAATCCATGTAACAACGCTGATGTTTGTTGTTATATGCTCCTCGTTCGCGCTTTACGCACAGCTGATCAAACAGGAACCAGTTTAGGTAGCCATTAAGTGAGGAAATCCATGCCTTATTACATAGACAAAACAACAAGCACATTTGCCGACGAACTATTAGCCGCCGGTTTCATTCGTTTGTTGGAACAGTTACTAGACCAACAGGGTCAAGCACCTGACATCATGCAAATAGATCACGGGCATTATTACGAAATTCAAACTGGCGCAACGTTGGATTTAGAGCGGGTGAAAACAACAACCACACCTTTTCCTCTAGCGCCCATCATTCGCACCCTCAAAAACGCCAAAAGTTTGCCCGACCTGCCCGAACATCGTGCCTATGTCATTGATTATGACCAGGAGCGTGACCAACGGGGTGCTTTCTTAACCGCCTTCAAAGGGTTGGAGAAAACGGCCAAAAAAGCCTACATCATTGGCGATGATGCCAACTTCCCCTTTGACCTGATGCCACCACCACCCCATGAACATTGGGATATTTTTCGGCTGCTTAATCCTGCTGCCCTCATTGGTTATAACAGCCTCATGACCCAATGGCTGGAAATTGGTGACGCTGGCAAAACCGGTGCTATTTGCTGCTTATTGTGCGAGCTATTCAGCCAAACGCCCAACGATCTAGCCGCTTGCGTCGAGGAAAGCTGGAAGCCGCTTGCCAAAGCGACCAACTGGAAGACGGATACCAGTGCCAGTCAATTTTTCAATCCGCCCCAGGGCAAAGGAATTAACAAACCTTTGCCCAACGGCGTTGGCTTAAGCAATTTGAGTAGTTTTTGGCTGTTGGAATGGCTCAAGATGATTGGCTTTTACCAAATCGCCTTCACGCGCACGCTGCAAGGTGTGAATGACCGCAAAACCTATGTGCCAGTCGTAGGCCGCGCTGATTGGACAACTCGACAGAAAGTACAGACTATTTTTGAAAAACGGATGCGCTTTGCGGAAACGGCCGTTCTCTCCGACATCCTTACCATCATCCGTTACACAACCGCCTTGGTAGAAAGAGTAGCGACCGCACAGCGGAACACAGCCAGTGAGCAAGAACAAGCATTCTTAGCATTGTTAGGCGAAATGCCACGACCAGCCGACTTCATACGCGGCTTCCACACCGTCTTCTACAAAGATTTAGGTAACGCCGTCACCACCATGAACATCGCCTTCCTCAACCTGCCTGGTTGGATAGAAATACGCCAGCCCGAGGACATCGCCACCTTCCAAGCCATTCTCGCCGAACACGAAAACATCGTGCGCCAATTCGCCGAAAACAAAGGTGAAGAACTCACCTTGCTCACCTACTACCGTGACTTTATCGTTGCCGACAACCTCGATCCCTTTTTTGAATTCACCACTGCCTACAGCAGTTGGTTAATCAGCCAGGGAGACAAATCTCGTTTCCCCCCGCGCAAATTTACAACCCACAATTTAAGGAGGCTGCTTGTGAGCAATCAATCAAATCTCAGTGAAATTCTCGATGCCCCCGGCTTTGTCAACATCGCCTACGCAATTCGGCAAAGCACCGTGACCGCCCAATATCGCAAGACCCAAGGCGACCGTCGTTACGACATACGCTATGGCCTCGGACGCGACTTAGTGCGGCAATCCCAATATCCAGACGAATTCCTCGCCTCTCTCAGCGATTTTCTGCACAAATACAATGCCGAAAATGCCCAGGTGATGGAAACACGCCCTGCTCCTTATCGGCGCAGCGTACAAACCAGCGACATTCAAGACATTGTGCAACTCATTGACAAACATGGCTCTGACCTCATTGCCAAGTTGTTAGTGGCTTATGGCTATGCCCGCGAATCGCGCACACCCCTTGAAATCGAAGAAGAGGAAACTACTGATGAAACGACGACCAGTGAATTCCAGTAATCTCGCCTCGGTTGGTTATGATCCAACCAGCCAGATTTTAGAAATCGAGTTCAACACAGGCACGATCTATCAATATTTTGACGTGCCGCAAAGCGAACATATTGCCCTGTTGGGAGCCAGCTCTCATGGCAGCTATTTTTATCACCATATTCGTGATAGCTATCGTTATCAACGAATCCATTAAGAGGTTTTACCGTGTCTATTTATTCTCTTTCTCTGTCTGCTCAACTCACCTTAGATATGCACAGCCTGAACAATGAAGGGGGCGAAGGCAACCAGATTCAAACCCGCATGGTCAATATTGTGGATGGTAACGGCCGTTTACAAAACGTCAACGCCATCTCCGGCGACATGATCAAACACATCCTCGCCGAACATCTGCACCGCATCGCCACTGCCAATGGGCTACCTTTGTGCGCTGGTTGCCGTACCTTTAATGCCAACCGCATCAGTGCCGACGAAGCCTATATGGCCGACATCGCCAACAAAAGTGATGCCGAAGCCCTCAGCCAAATGCTGCAAACCTGCGCCATAGACGATATGCTGGGCAACCTCATCACCGCTGGTTCCAAGTCCCTGCCGCGCAAATCTGTCGTTGAGTTTGGCTGGGTTGTCGGCCTGCCTGAATCCACCCGCTCCGATAGCTACTTCCATGTTAAATATGCCAGCGACCGCAGCGATGCCAAACGCAAAGCGGATAGTTCTGAAGAAGCTCGTGGAGCCAATTTAGGGCAAGCCATCTTCCATCGTCCCGCTAACAGTGGCGTATATGCCCTAGTCGCTACCCTTGAAGCCGCTCGCATTGGCTTTAACGACATCACCCACGAATACGTTATCAGTGAAGATGAACGACAAGCACGGTTTAATGCCCTATGTGAAGCCTTGCTCTACACTTTAATCGAGCCAGCAGGCGCGATGCGTGGTACACAAGCCCCCCATATCGTAGATGTAACGGGTGTCGTCACCGTCAGCCGCAATGTCATTCCTGCACCCACCCTTAGCCCCCTAAAGGATGGTTATGGTGATCAGTTGACCGCTTTGTGCGAAACATTAAACGGCATCCGACCTGAGGCGTTGTCTGCTCATAACTTTGGCTCACTGGCAGAATATGCCCAACAGATGAGTGCCTTGATGCGTGAGCAGCCCTTCACAATGCAGTACACAGGATAAAGACAATGGTGTGGCTTAAAGCAATTTACCAACCAACAACCCTGTTTAGTTTACGGCTGTCTTGGACAACCTCTACTGGAGGCAAAACGCTGCTGCTGCCCTCACCCTATGCCATCAAAATGGCAATCTTGGATATAGCCTTACGCACCAGCGGCCATCAGTTGGGGGAGGCTGCCTGGCCTTGGATTCGGGATTTATCTATTGGCGTTCAACTGCCACCGCAGCTTGTTGTTACCAATTTATTTGCTAAAGTGCTGAAACTGCGTCGCAATCCGGCCGATCCTGGTTCGGTAGATGTTGGCCCCTTTCAAAGAACTATCGGCTATCGGGAATATGTATATCATCCTGATCCCATTGGGTTGCTGTTCAATGTACCAGACACGCAGTGGAAACAATTAAGCAATTGGCTGGCGCAAGTCAATTATATGGGCAAGCGGGGTGGTTTCGTGCAGTTGCTAGAACAAGCACAAATTGTATCTGAATTACCTGTTCATGTGATGATGACAGCGGAATCTCCTACATTCTCTATTCATGGATTAGTCCAGCAGTTAGATGATTGTGATCCCAAAATGAAGTTTGCGGAAGCAAATATTTACGATAGCAAAAAGCCAAAACGGCTACAGCGACAAATCATCCTCCCCTACCGCATCACCCGATCCAGCCGCAGCTACACGCTGTATGAGCGGGTGGAAGGGTAAGGTTAGGTGGGGAAAAACGGCCGTTATTCCCCACCTAACGCCAAACAATCCCGAATCAGCGTCGGCAAATTCAGCACCCATTTCCCACATACCTCCACCTATGCCCCCGCATAAGCCAACACATCCTGCTCAATTTGCGCTCCCACCTCATCCTGCGCCACGTCCAAATCATAGTCAAGCTGCAAACCCAGCCAAAATTGCGCCGACATACCAAAAAACCGCGCCAAACGCAAAGCAGTGTCCGCCGTTATCCGCCGCCGCCCTAGCACAATCTCATTAATACGCCGCGCCGGCACCCGCATAGCCAGTGCCAACTGATTTTGGCTAATTCCCATCGGCAGCAAAAACTCTTCAAGCAGCACCTCACCAGGATGCAAAGGCGGTATTTTTTCTTCGTTTAACATTTCAGCACCTACTTAAAAATAGTGCTGAAACACCCATTACTCATTTTCTTTCGGTGTTTCAGTACCCTCTAGCGGGTCAAAAGGGTCGCTCTAAGCTCGCCTACACCAATTAATGGTAATCAACAATCTCTACAGAAAAAGCATCATTATCTTGCCATTCAAAGCAAATACGCCATTGACGATTAATCCGAATGCTATACTGGCCTTCACGCTCGCCACGCAATGGTTCTAGTCGATTATTAGGTGGGATTCGTAAATCATTGAGCGACTCTGCGCGATTCAGCATACGCAGTTTACGAAATGCCGTCTTTTGAATATCCTGCGGCAATTTTCGGGAAAAAACACGTTGAAATATCTTCTCCGTTTCCAAATCTCGAAAGCTACGAATCATTGTCAAGTCTCCACTTGAAATATTATAACCTTGCGCGTTAAACGTCAAGTGTTAAAATATGTATACAAATAAGGAAAACAAATGACAACCCTCCAAATCACTCACCTGCGCTTTAGCGCCATTGCCCAAACCGACATTAACTTGGGCGGCCATTACGCTGGCAACAACCTTCGCAACGCCCTGGCCGCCGTCCTGCTTCGCGCCACCTGCCCCGAAGCCGGCCGACGCACCAAACCCACCCCCGAACACACCGCCATCTGCCCTGCCTGCTGGATCATCGCCGCTGAAAGCGCCCCCGGCAGCGTTGTCCGCCCCTACACCGTCATTCCACCACTGCCGCCGCGCCCTTGGCTGGCTGCGGGCGAGCCATTCACCTTTGGCCTCACCCTCTTTGGCAGCGGCTTCCAATTCTTGCCCTACTTTGTCCTGGCAATGGCCGAAGTGGGGCAGGGGGGTTTTGGCCCTGGGCGCGGCACCTTCACCATTGAATCCATCCACGCCATCAACCCATTCCAGCAGCAAAGCGAAATCTTGTTCCAGCCCCCCAGCACCCTCGTTCACGTTCCCACGCTCCACGTCACTTGGGAAACCATGCAGCCGCAGGTCGCCCCTTGGTCTAATTGGCTGGCCGAACATAATGACCTGCTTACCCTGCGCTTTCTCACTCCGCTGCGGCTGGAAGCCAACAAAACGATTTACCAAACCCCCGACTTTGCCATTCTCTTTCGCCGTCTGCTCTACCGCTTCGATGAACTGGGGCGGCAATTTGCCGCAGAGCCGCGCCGCGATTATGCCGAGGTGCAAACCTTGCACCAGCTTGCCGACCAGGTGCGTTTGGTGAGCAGCGAGACGCAGTGGCACGAACTGCACGGCTATTCGGGGCGGCGGGGCGGCAAGACACCGGCGAGTGGGCTGGTGGGAACGGCCGTTTACCACACCCCCAACTGGCAACCCCTTCTCCCATATCTCCTCTTTGGTCAGGCCACCCAAGTTGGCAAGCTCACCGTAAAAGGCAACGGTATCTACATGCTCAACCAAAGCAGTGACAGCTATTGGGAGTCGTTTTTCGCATAACAGTTGCGCTTGCCTTCACCACTCTTGTGTAACCGCCACGGGCAGCACGGCAGATCAAACCAATCGGCTCTCGGCCGACTAGGTATCATGAAGACGTTGGTCTAATCTACAGCAAAACAACAGTTAATAAAAAGTCGTGCGGTACACGGGCTGGAAAAGCTCTTTGCGTTTGGCGCAAATGGGATCCAGAGCGCATTGGGTGCAGTCTGGCTCGGTCATTTCCGGGCAGCGACGGCGGGCATCGAAAAAGAACCAATCTACGGCACCTATGGACTTGCCAGAAAGGGCAGCAATCTGCTCAATGGCTTCATAAGCTGCCCGCCGCACAACCTGCTCATCTTCGGCTGAAATCACCTTGCGTGCAGCTAAATCAGCCGCGAGAGCTTCATCTTTCACATCAATCAAACCCACTCGTAGACAAGAACGCATCAAATGATAATCAATCACGGGAGGGGGTACTTCATCTATACCAAAGGTTAGAAATTTTTCGGGTCGCTGATTGAGACTCAGAGCCAATAGCATTGATTTTTTACGCAGGGAATCTTCTTTGTAACCGCCGATTTTGTCCATAAGCATGAGGAATGTTTGCAGGGGACGCTCGCTGTTTTGCGCCTCCGCAACCAAACTTTGCGGTGTGTAGCCCAGTGCCAGCATATCTTGCCCATAACGATTCGCCAATTGCCAATGCAGCTCAATCGCGGGCATCACATCCTGCCCATTGTCATCCTGGTAAAGGGTGGCAAATTGCTCCGCTGATACGGTTGCTTGCCCCGCCACAGTCAGAAACCCTGGATTCTCCATCATGGCTCGCCGATACACTTGGGACAAATAAGACGAACCTTTCCGCACCTGCCCCTGAATTGGCGCAATTAGCGGCTTGTGGTAATGACCATCCTTTATTGTCCAAAAGCTAAATTGCTGCAACGTTGAAGCAAAGAAAAAATCGAGCGCACCAGGATCGCCAACGGGAGGGTGGTCAGGCCCCGCAAAATCAGAATCCACCACCTCTGGCAGCATTGCCATAAATTGAGCCACACGCTCAATTTGAGCCAAAGCAGGCATAACTCTTAGCGATGGCGGGGGTGCAGGGGCGGGGGTGTCGGCTAACAAAGCCGTTGGCCCCACGGCACTTACCGTTTCCGCCGCTTGAGGCACAGCTTTCTGCGCCGCCTCCACAGGATGATACCCCTGGGCAAGAAAGGCCAAGGTGCTGCCGCAAAATGTATCACCAGCACCAGTAGGGTCAACTGGTTCAACTGACACAGCCGGAACATGGGTAACAGCAGAACCCTGAATGACTTGCACCCCTTTTTCGCCCAGCGTTAGAAAAATCAGCTTGCCAGGTTTTGCTTGCGCCGCTTCCACCGCACCAAAGAGAGCCGCACCTTCTGGCTCGTTGAGAAAATAAACATCCACCATATCGAGAACGGCTTGAGTTGTTTGAGGGTCAGATTGGATACCCGTGAGATTTGCCCCCGCTGAGAGAAAGGGGGCACGACGCTGCCGACATGCTTGCAAAAAAGCAAGCTGGCGGTGCAAACTCCCCAAGCCAATCACGTGAACAGCATCATAGCCACTCAAATCGGACGGTAATTGAGATGGGTCGAGTGTGGCCTCGGCTCCGAAGTAGGTGTTTAGATAGACGGTGCCATTTTCGTCGTGCTGAATCTCCATGCGCGGAATCTCATCAGGCGTTACCTGTGGTCCTAACCATGTCAGGCGCTCAGCCACAGATTGAAGAGAGGCAGGCATGGGGTGCGGGCGAGGGGCAAATATGCCAGCCTCTACCCCGCAGCGGTGGGCGGCCAGGGCAGTATAAAGCCCGCCCCCTCCTAGCGATTGTTGCGTTTGCCCAAAGAAATGTAGCGTGTCGAAAGTGGCTCCACCCACAACAAGTATTTTATTCATCGTATTTGTCCATCGCACCAAAAGATTGTATGAATCCCTTGGCTAGTAGTTGTATGTCCTTGGCGTAATCTATTTGACCGCTTGTTGGACAAGTTGGCTGTGAACCCATTTGGTCGCAGGGTTTTGCTAAGATTTTTAGCAATGGCTAAAATCAGGAGCCTTATCGCCGTACCGCTTATTGATCTGCCCTGATTTCAACAACAAGGAGTATGCCCTCATGATTACGGATAAACAAAAAAATGACCTCGTTGCTGCTGCTCGCGCTGTCCAAAAAAATGCTTATGCACCTTATTCACACTATCTCGTTGGTGCCGCTTTGCTTGGTGATGACGGGGTGATCTACACCGGGGTCAATATTGAAAATGCATCGTATGGGTTGACGGTTTGTGCGGAAAGAACGGCCGTTTTCAACATGATCAACACCGGTACAAAAAGCTTCCAGGCCATCGCCGTCTGTGGTGAAGGAAAAAGTTCCCCCTGCGGTGCCTGCCGCCAAGTATTGGTTGAATTTGCTGGCGATGTCCCGGTTTATCTAACCAGCAGCCAAGGCGAGATCCTCGAAACAACACTCCACACCCTGCTTCCCTATCATTTTGACTCAAGTGACCTCAAAAAAGGGCAAGGAACCATCACGGCCGAAGATTAAACTACTTGTCTAACTGCCTGCACAATCTCATCGAGCGGTGCCATTGTCACCCGTCGCCCGTCAATGCTCGGTGGCACAATGTGGCATCCCCAGCTTTGCAGACGAGCCAGCGACTCCTTTGTTTGCGGGTGTGCCCAAAGACCTTGGTTCATGGAGGGGGCAATGACCACCGGCAGCCCCGCTCCTAACCCATCGGCAATCATGGCTGTGGCAAGATTGTCGGCCAGCCCCAGCGCAATTTTGTTGAAGGTGTTGAAGGTGCAGGGAGCGACGAGCAATACCCCAAAGGGGAAGCGATCAAGCGGTTCCTGCCGGTAGGCGTGAATCCAGTGGTTACCTGGCACTGCCATCAGCGGTGCCGTGGCTGTCACCATCTCTACATTTGGGGTTAGCACGGAATAGACATGAAATGATTCAGCGACCAACGCTTGCAGAAGCTCTGGCACGCGCACACAACTGCCTGCCCCGCTAACAAAAAGGAAGATGTCGGGTTGGGTTGGTGTCATTGCTGTCCTTGGAGATTGGAGATTGATCATCGTAATCTCCAATCTCCAATCTCTTTCTACGCCTTAATATCCGTCACAATCTCCGTCGTGCGAATATCGTTATTGCGAATATAAGCTTCGTTGTTGCGGCGGAAGAAGGGTTCGCCAAGAACATCGGAAAGGTGAGCGGCAAAGAGTTCGGTGGCAACAGGGTAAACCATGGGGGTAAAGATTTCAGGCACGTTGCCAATAACGGGCAGCACCCAGTTGGCCTGTGGCGCAACGACCTGATCTCCCTCTGGGGTAATGGCGATGGTGATGCGACCGAGATTTTTCAGCGGTTCCATCAATTCACCGACGCGGTTGTGACCGCGATAGCCGGGGGAGATGAGAAAGGTGGGGGTGGTGGACTCGATGGCCGAAAAATATTGCAAATGCGCCCATTCTTCCGATTCCTGCCCCATGGCATGAACGCCGGCCGCCTCGATAACTTTAGCTGCCCCAAACATGGCGGTGCCAAAGTTGGGGCCGTCGCCCACAAAGACGTAGCTTTTTTCGTTGGCAAGGCTCTCGGCAAGCTGACGGGTTTTGGCATTAACGGCCGTTATCGTCGCCTCAATCGCATCAGCCGTTTTCAACAACTCCTGCCGCATCCCATTCGCCTCATCCTGCGAATACAGGTCACGCACTTCCCCCAGCCGAATCGCCAGCAAATAAAGTGCCAGCAGCGACATGCGGTAGGAGCGCACCCCCGGCGCGGGCGGGAAATCAGGAACCGTACAGTCAATCACCTTGTCACAAAGCTGACCCAGCGGGCCAGCGGGGTTGGCCGTAATGGCAAT